>CATMOC010000429.1 GCA_950071955.1 uncultured Mesorhizobium sp.
CGTAGTTCTCGGTATCGCCGCCGGAAGCCTTATTGATCGCCCGCTGGATGTTGTCCTTGGGCATGGATTGCGCCTTGGCCGCCTGCACCGCGAGCCTCAGCCGCGGGTTCATGTCGGGATCGGGCGTTCCCATCTTGGCGGCGACAGTGATCTCGCGCGCCAGCTTGGAAAACATCTTGGAGCGCGCGGCGTCCTGGCGCCCCTTGCGATGCATGATGTTCTTGAACTGTGAATGGCCAGCCATGGCACCCCTGTCGTCGGTCTTTTCTTGAATTGGCGGGCTTATAGATAGTTTGCGGGCGAAAATCCAGAAGGACGCGCCATGGGATCAGCTGCGCGGCTTCGGTTCCAGCAGATCCCACAGGTTTCCGCAGAGGTCCTCGAACACCGCGACCGTGCCGTAGGCTTCCTCGCGCGGTGCTTCGCGGAACCTCACACCGTTGTTCGTCATCCGCGCATGGTCGCGGCGGAAATCGTCGGTCTCCAGGAAAAGGAAGACCCTGCCGCCGGTCTGGTCTCCGATCCTGGCGGCCTGTGCGTCGTCCGCGGGCTCGGCCAGAAGAAGCCGCGCGCCGCCGGAGCCCGGCGCGACGACGACCCAGCGCCTGTCCGCGCCGAGGTCGGTATCCTCGACGAGGTCGAAGCCGAGCCTGTCGCGGTACCATTCGATCGCTTCGTCATAATCGCGGACGAGGAGACTGACGGTAGCGATCCGGCGGCCGGTCATTCGACGATCGCGAAGCGGCCGAGCATGCGTGCCTCGCCCAGATCGTAGAGGAAGATCGCGCTCGCGCCGTCCGCCATCTCCACGTGCAGCGAAAGGCGATTGCCGGAAAGCGCCTGCGAGAGGAGGCGGGCGCCTGAGGGAAGCGGGATTTCGCCGTTCTCGAGGATCGTCCCTACCGCGCCGGGGGCACCGGCGACGACCGGTTCGTCATCATTCCCGCCGATCAGCCCCGACTTGTAGACAACGGCGCCGAGCACCGCCATAACGGCCACGAACAGGATGCCGAGATTGACCGCGACGAAACGCACGAGTTTCCTGCGCACCCGTTCGGCGGCCGGATCGAGCGGCTTTTCTTCTGTGTCGTCCATGTTCGGATTGACCATGTTTTCCCGGAGCCAGGTCCCTGTCGCGCGCCCCTGATAGCGAAGCCCATGCGGGATTGAAAGATACCACTGTTCTCGTCGCCGACGAGACCGCCGTCGGCCAGCGCCTCGACCAGTGGCTCTCCGCCCGGATGGGCGAAGCCATGTCGCGAAGCCGGCTGCAGGCGCTCATCCGCGAAGGAGCGGTCAGAGTCGGCGGATCGACCGTCACGGAACCGAAACGCAAGCTCGCGGCGGGCGAGCGCATCGAACTCCTCCAGCCCGAACCGGAGCCGGCCGAGCCTCAGGGCGAAGAGATAGAACTCGCCGTGCTGTTCGAGGACGACCACCTGATCGTCATCGACAAGCCGCCCGGCCTCGTCGTCCATCCCGGTGCGGGAAACTGGACCGGGACGCTGGTCAACGCGTTGATCCATCATTGCGGGGCATCGCTCTCCGGCATCGGCGGCGTTCGGCGGCCCGGCATCGTGCACCGGCTGGACAAAGACACGAGCGGCGTCATGGTGGTCGCCAAGACCGACGCCGCGCATCGGGCTCTGTCAGAGGCGTTCGCCGACCATGGCGCCGCCGGCGAGCTCGAACGTGCCTACGCGGCACTCGTCTGGGGCGCTCCGCGCCGCGACAGCGGGATGGTGGACACGCATCTCGGCCGCTCGGGCCGTGACCGCACCCGCCGGGCCGTGGTGAACCCGCAGCGCCCCGACGCCCGCCACGCGGTGACGCACTACCGGATCGAGGAGCGGTTCGTCTCGCCCGAAGCCGAGGAAGTCGCCGCACTGGTCGAATGCCGCCTCGAGACCGGCCGCACGCACCAGATCCGGGTGCACATGGCCCATATCGGCCATCCGGTCATCGGCGACCATGATTACGGACTGGCGTTCCGTACCAAGGCGAACCGCCTGCCCGAGCCGCTGCGGTCGCTGGCGAAGAATTTTCCACGCCAGGCGCTGCATGCGCGAATGCTTGCCTTCCGCCATCCTGCGACATCGGAGATCATGCGGTTCGAGACGCCCCCGCCCGCGGATATGGGGGAACTTTTGCAGGCGTTCCGCAGTTGGGTTTGAGGACGACAGGTTCACGGATTGTTCACTTGAGCGTGACACATCGTATCCGGCGGTAAGATACCGTGAAATCGCCTTGATTGTTCTTATATTGAAGCTTCGGTCGTGGTGCGTCCTATGCACGGCCGCGTCCGTTCGCCCGCCGGGGGACCCGGGGGCGCATGACAAGAAGGAGGGGTGCTATCATGGCCCAGTCACTACCAAGTATCGTTTCCGGTGAAGGCGGTCTTTCACGCTATCTGGAAGAGATCCGCCGATTCCCGATGCTGCAGCCGCAGGAAGAGTACATGCTCGCCAAGCGTTTTGCCGAGCATGGCGACACCAATGCGGCGCACAAACTCGTCACCAGCCATCTTCGTCTCGTCGCGAAGATTGCGATGGGCTATCGCGGCTATGGCCTGCCGATCGGCGAAGTCGTCTCGGAAGGCAATGTCGGCCTCATGCAGGCCGTGAAGAAGTTCGAACCGGATCGCGGTTTCCATCTCGCCACGTACGCCATGTGGTGGATCAAGGCGTCCATCCAGGAATACATCCTGCGCTCGTGGAGCCTCGTGAAGATGGGCACCACCGCCAATCAGAAGCGCCTGTTCTTCAACCTGCGCAAGGTGAAGGGCAAGATCCAGGCGCTCGAGGAAGGCGACCTGAAGCCAGAACAGATCACCGAGATCGCCACGCGGCTCAACGTCAGCGAAGAAGAGGTGATCTCGATGAACCGCCGGCTGTCCGGCGATGCTTCGCTCAATGCGCCGATCCGCGCGACGGAAGGCGAATCGGGCGAATGGCAGGACTGGCTCGTTGACGACAGCCAGTCTCAGGAAGACATGCTCGTCGAGCAGGACGAACTCGACAATCGGCGCGGTCTTCTGAAGTCCGCCCTCATGGTCCTCAACGACCGCGAGAAGCGCATCTTCGAGGCGCGGCGCCTGTCGGAGGACCCTCTGACGCTCGAGGAACTGTCGGGAGAGATAGACATAAGCCGAGAGCGAGGGCGCCAGATCGAGGTACGGGCCTTCGAGAAGGTTCAGGACGCAGTCAAGGCCGAAGCCAAGCGACAAGCCCAGGCGCTGCGGCCGATCGAGTCGGCGGACGCACACGCCTGACCCGAACGCGCAGAAGCGAGAAATCCGACCCCGCCTTCATCGGCGGGGTTTTTCTTTTGCAAAGACTGCGGATGTGAAAGCTTGACGGTCAGCCGCTGGAGGCGTTCTGCCACGCGGTGAGCGCCTGCTCGAACACCTTCTCTCCGGGAATGCCCTTTTCCATGGTGATCAGTGCACGCCGGCCGGACTTGTAGACGATCGGGACGTCAATCCAGTTCTGCCGGCGCAGCAGCGCGGTGTTCGCGTCGGCCGCGGGCTTGTCGTCGTTGAGCGCAATCAGGAAGAAGCCGTCCGCGATCTTGGCGGGAATCCCCTGCAGCGGATTGCCCGCCGCCTCTTCCGTCTGCTTCATCGTCATGCGCAGCACGTTGTCGATCGCGCCGCCGTCGAAATTGTCGGGCGTGATGAAAATGAGTTCCACGATGTGGCTTGCGGGCAAAGAGTCGTCGGCGTTGCGGCGAATAGTCATACGCAGCTTGATGTCCTTGCCCGGAATGCTCGCCTCGGCGTGAATGGCCGGCTCTGGCGGCAGGTCTCCGCCGGGGGACTCCTGAACGAGCGACCAAACAATCGAGCCGGGTTCGGCCGATCCCTGCGCCACGCTGGTGCGTTCCTCATAGAAGATCGCCCGTTGCCCGACCGGAACGGCCGTCTCTCCGGCCGCGGGCGTTTGAGTGTCTGCCGCCTGCGCGGCGGCGGGGACGGTGTCACCGGCGGGTTGCGTCGCGGACGCCACGGACGTGCCCTCGCCAATCGATGCCTCGCCAGATGCGGGACCCGGGTCGATCTCGCTCCCGTCGGGATTCAGACGCTGGGTGTATTTCTGCAGCTCCTCCTGGGCGGCGGGTTCTTCGGGGAGAACTTCCTCGGCGGGCGGCGCGGTTTCGCCGGGCT
>CATMOC010000430.1 GCA_950071955.1 uncultured Mesorhizobium sp.
GCCTGGACGGCGCCGAGATCCTTTTCGCTGCGAGTCTCGAGCTGTTCCCGGAACGACCGAAGCGGTCGTGTCCCGCGGCGAACGGCGACGGCGATCGCACCGAAGGCCGCAGGGATGACGAGGAGCACAGGAAGCCCGAGCACCATCCGCATATCGCGGATGATCGATGCCTGGTGGTCGAGGGGCTGTGCCACGGTGATGACGACGGTGCCCTGAAGCGCCTCTTCGCTGTACAGGCGGTATCTCTCCGAGCGCCGGAAGCCCGGGCCGTCGTACGCGGGGAATGCCGATACGTCGGCGGCATGGGAGCGAAGCAGTATCTCGCCCTTCTCGTTACGGACCACGTAGGTGAACAGTTCGGTATGGTTCCGGATCACACCCAATCTCTGGCTGGCGGCGTCACCCTCCTCGCGCCCGACGATGTCCAGCACTGCGAGTGGAAGCAGACGCTGCGCCGTTTCCTGCAGCGACGAATCGAAGACCTCTTCGATCTCGTGGCGCAGCAGCACTGCCGTCGCCCAGGCCGCACCCAACCAGATCACGAGCAGGAGTGAGCCGAGCGACAGCAGAAGTCTCGCCTGAAGGCTGCGCACTACCCTCATCTGCGGGCAAGCCGATAGCCTAGGCCACGTTCGGTCTCGATCAGCTCGGATCCGAGCTTCTTGCGCAACCGGCTGACATGGACCTCGATCGTGTTGCTCTCGATTTCAACGTCGAAGTCGTAGAGTTTCTCCTCCAGCTGCGCCTTGGAGAGCAGCTGGCCGGGCCGGGCGAGGAAGGATTCCAGCAGGGCCCACTCGCGCGCGGTCAGGGGAATCGCCTTGCCCTCTCGCAGCACGCTGCGCCGGGCGATGTCGATTTCGAGCTGCCCGAGACGGATGATCGGGTTCGGGTTGCCGGAGTAACGCCGCGCGACCGAGCCAATCCTGGCGGAAAGTTCATCCAGGTCAAACGGCTTCACGAGGTAGTCGTCGGCCCCGGCCTTCAGACCCTCGATCCTGTCCGAGACCTGGTCGAGTGCGGTCAGGATGATGACGGGCGTCACGTTTCCGGCGGCGCGGAGCGCCTTCAGGAAGACGATTCCCCGTCCGTCCGGAAGCATGAGGTCGAGAAGAATCAGGTCGTGACGAGCACTGGCAACGGCATCCCGCGCGGCGTCGAGGCGCATGACCCAATCGACGGAGTGTCCGTCGCTGGCGAGTTGATCGCGGACCGCGGCGCCGAGCACGGCATCATCTTCGACGAGCAGGATACGCATCCCAGGCCTCTATTCGCGGACACTCATATCATGACCGACCATCCTGACGTTTTCCTGAAGCAGGAAAGCGGTCAGCTTCAGGAAGCCGTCAGCCTAATGGTGTTGTCTTGGCCAAGTTCATGTGAACGGAGTCATGCGCCATGCGCCTCGCCCTGACAATTCTTGCATTGCTGGTCGCATTGCCCCTGGGCATCGCAATGGCCGACGACGACTGCTTCGTTCCGATGGTGGACTGGAAGCCTCGTGAGGCGGTGGCGACGATGGCCGCCGGACTGGGCTGGACGGTTCGCCGGATCAAGATTGACGACGGTTGCTACGAGATCATCGGCACGGACGCCGAGGGGCGGCGGGTGGAGGCCACGGTCAACCCCGCCACCCTGGAGATACTGGAGATCGAACGGCACGGCGACGAAGGCGACCGGGAGAGGAAGCGCCACGAGGACTGACATCGAAATCGCCGGGAACGGATCTGACGCAACAAGCCGTCAGACCCGGCTCCCGTTTGGGGTCTTCTGGTCCGCATCCTACACTGGTCCCTGGTCACGGCCTGCGCCACTGCCCTGCTGAGCGCGGAGGAACTGCAGCCCGTGCATGAATTCGCGGGCTACGCCGTCGCCGCGTTGCAGGCGGCTCGTTCGTTTTTCCGATACCTGGCGCATGAATCCCGCTGTCGCAGCGATGATCATCCCGATCCTCCTGACACCATGGGGCGGCGTGCTGACCGGATGGCTCATGGAGGAGCCGGGACGTGCTGCCGCGGTCACGGCTCAGCCGCAGCTGTCGTTTCCGACGTCCGCGGACGAAGATGGCTTCGAGCGCGAGGCCGAGAGGGCCCTTAGGGAAATCCACGAGACACGCGCCAATCTGCTGCTGCTCCCGTTTCACGTGGGCGATGTGGTGCTGGATCCTACCGCCACCGCGAGAACCACGCACGCGCCACGATCACGGGCCGGACGCGAGCCGCAGGACCCCGCGATGTCGCCCGACCTATCCGCATAGGGCCTGCCGTCGCGAAGCCCCGCAACCCCCGCCGGGGTCTTCGGCATTCGGAGGCGTTCCTGACGGCAAGCTGAAGCAGAAAGTTCGTCCCCGTCAGGAAGCGATCAGGAGCGGGTTGCAGAAAGAAGCACCACAAAAGGAGACCTGCCATGAAGAAGACCTTCGCAATCCTTCTTGCCTCGACCGCCATCGCCGTCGGAGCGGGCATACCAGCCTGGAGCGCCATGCACGGAGCGGCGCTGTCCTCGGCCAGAGCGGACGAGAATCGCCTCGTGCGGCTTGCCAGCGATGACGACCGGGGTGACGACGATCATGAACGCAGCGGCCGCCGCGGCGACGATGATGATCGCCATGGCGATGATGATGACGATGACCGCGAAGGCGATGACGATGACGACGGCTACGGCGGGAGCGCCACCGCGAACCCGGCGCCGGCCGGCACCGTCGCACCGCCCGCCAACGGGCTGTTCGGCAGCGGCGCGGCCCCAAAGGTCAAGGTGAACTGAAGCGTTTCCCCCTCGAAACTTCCGGAGAAGCATCATGAAGAAGATCCTCGCCGCGCTCGCTCTGACGACGGCGCTCACGCTCCCGGGGGTCGCGCTCGCGCGTCCGGTGACCCTGACGACGACCCTGAAGAACTATGGCGGCGATGGCGCGTACCTCGCCATCTACGTCACTGACGCGAAGGGCGCCTATGCCGGAACGCTATGGATGGCGGGCGGCAAGGCCAAATACTACGAGCACCTCGCCGACTGGTACCGCGCCACGGGCGGCAACACGGCCGAGATCAACGGCATCACCGGGGCAAGCGTCGGCGCGGGGCGCACCTTGGAGATCACGCTCGACCTTGCCGACGCGCTCTTCGACGCCGGCTACACCCTGCATGTCGATGCGGCCGTCGAGGACATGCGGGACGGCCCCAACGATGCCTCCGTACCGCTGACGTCGGCGAATGCGGGACGGGAGGTGCAAGGCCGCCGTTACGTCGCCAGCCTCGGCTACAGCATGTGAGGCTGACATGATCCGGCTTCTCCATCGTTGGCCGGGCCTTGCTGGCCTCGCATTGCTCGCGCTGCTGGCGCTCAGCGGCGCGGCGCTCTCGGTCTTTCCGGCAGCGGAAGCCGTGACTTCGCCTCAGGGAAATCCAGCTGCGAGCGTCGCGGAAGTGGCGGCGAGGATTCAGTCGGCCATCCCCGGTGTCGAGCAGATCAAGCGCGCGCCCTCAGGCCGTATCACCGCCTACTGGTTCGACAAGGGTACGCCGGGTTCGGCCGTTGTCGATCCATCGACGGGACAAGCGGTCGGATCCGCCGATCCGGATCAGGTCGAGCGCTGGCTGACGAACCTGCATCGCTCTCTGTTCCTGGACGACACGGGACGCCTCGTCTCGGCCGTCGGCGCGGCAGCAATGATTGTGCTATCGGTTTCGGGAATACTACTGGTGGCCCGCCGCGCCGGCGGCTGGCGGCACTGGTTCTCACCGTTGCGTGGTCCGCTTTGCGGACGGATCCATGTCGAATTCGCCCGCGTCGCGGTGTGGGGCCTGCTGCTCTCGTCGTCGACAGCAATCTGGATGACGGCATCCAACTTCGGTTTTCTGCCGGATCAGCCCGCGGCCATGGAGCAGCCCGTTGCGAGCGGAGCCAGGGGAGCTGCGCTCGCTTCGATGCCGTTGCTGCGTGCCACGGCGATCGACGATCTGCGCGAGCTGACGTTCCCATATCCTGACGATGCTACCGATGTCTTCACACTGAAAACCGACGGAGGAACGGGCCTCATCGACCAGGGAACGGGCGCCACGCTCGGCTGGATCGATCTCAACGCGTGGCAGCGCGCCACAGAGACCATCTACATGCTCCATACGGGGCGGGGGGCATCGCTGCTCGGGCTGCTGCTGGGCGCCTTGT
>CATMOC010000431.1 GCA_950071955.1 uncultured Mesorhizobium sp.
ACGGCCAGTACGGTGCCGAAAGCATCAAGGTTCTCAAAGGCCTGGACGCCGTGCGCAAACGCCCCGGCATGTATATCGGCGACACCGACGACGGCTCGGGCCTGCACCACATGGTCTACGAGGTGGTCGACAACGCCATCGACGAGGCGCTGGCCGGCCATGCGACCAGGGTGACGGTGACGCTCAACGCGGACGGTTCCTGCACCGTGACCGACAACGGGCGCGGCATCCCGACCGACATGCACACCGAAGGCGTCTCGGCCGCCGAAGTCATCATGACGCAGCTCCACGCCGGCGGAAAGTTCGATTAGAATTCCTACAAGGTTTCCGGCGGCCTGCACGGCGTCGGCGTCTCGGTGGTCAACGCGCTGTCGGTGTGGCTGAAGATGAAGATCCGCCGCAAGGGCAAGATCCACGAGATGTCCTTCACCCACGGCGTCGCCGACGGGCCGCTGGCGGTGACCGGCGAAGCGGGCAGCGAGACCGGCACCGAGATCACATTCATGCCGTCCACGGACACGTTCACGATGGTGGAGTTCGACTTCGGCACGCTGGAACACCGCCTGCGCGAACTCGCCTTCCTGAACTCGGGCGTGAACATCGTCCTGACCGACAGGCGCCACGCCGACCACAAGGAGGTGCCCCTGTTCTACGAGGGCGGGCTTGAGGAGTTCGTCAAGTATCTCGACCGGGCGAAGAAGCCGCTCATTGCCGATCCGATCGCGATCCGCTCAGAGCGCGACGGCATCACGGTCGAGGTCGCCATGTGGTGGAACGACAGCTACCACGAGAACGTGCTGGCCTTCACCAACAACATCCCGCAGCGCGATGGCGGCACGCATCTGGCCGGCTTCCGCGGCGCGCTGACGCGCCAGGTCACCAGCTATGCAGAGCACTCCGGTGCGATCAAGAAGGAAAAGGTATCGCTCACCGGCGACGATTGCCGCGAAGGGCTGACGGCGGTCCTGTCGGTCAAGGTGCCGGACCCGAAATTCTCCTCCCAGACCAAGGACAAGCTTGTCTCGTCCGAGGTGCGGCCGGTCGTCGAGGGCCTCGTCAACGAGGCGCTTGGCACCTGGTTCGAGGAACATCCCGCCGAGGCGAAGGTGCTGATCGGCAAGGTGATCGAGGCGGCCGCGGCGCGCGAGGCGGCGCGCAAGGCGCGCGAGCTCACCCGCCGCAAGGGAGTGCTCGACATCACCTCGCTGCCCGGCAAGCTCGCCGACTGCCAGGAGCGCGATCCTGCCAAGTCCGAGATCTTCATCGTCGAGGGCGATTCGGCCGGCGGCTCGGCCAAGGGTGGGCGCTCGCGCCAGAACCAGGCGATCCTGCCGCTGCGCGGCAAGATCCTCAACGTCGAGCGCGCCCGCTTCGACCGCATGCTGGGCTCCGACATGATCGGCACGCTGATCACCGCGCTCGGCACCTCGATCGGCAAGGACGAATTCAACGCCGACAAGCTGCGCTACCACAAGATCATCATCATGACGGACGCCGACGTCGACGGCGCCCACATCCGCACCCTGCTCCTGACCTTCTTCTTCCGCCAGATGCCGGAGCTGATCGAGCGCGGGCACCTCTATATAGCCCAGCCGCCCCTCTACAAGGTCTCGCGCGGCAAGAGCTCGCAGTACATCAAAGACGAGCCGGCCTTCGAGGAATACCTGATCAATTCGGGCCTGGATGAAGCCTCGCTGGAGCTCGCCTCGGGGGAGGTCCGCGCCGGCCAGGACCTGCGCGCCTTGATCGACGACGCGCTCGCGGTGCGCTCGCTCGTCAATGGACTGCACACGCGCTACAGCCGCGAGGTCGTCGGGCAGGCGGCGATCGCCGGCGCACTGGACCCCGCGATCTTCCTCGACCTCGGACGCGCCAACGAAATGGCCGAGCGGATCGCCGCGCGGCTCGACGCCATCGCGGAGGAGACCGAGCGCGGCTGGACCGGCCGTACCTCCACCTCGAACGAGGGACAGGGCGGCTACGTGCTGGAACGCACCGTGCGCGGCGTGAAGGAGGCAGTCGTGCTCGACATGGGGCTGATCTCGTCAGCCGACGCGCGCGCGCTGCAGCGCTACGCGCCGCGTCTCGGCGAAATCTACGGCGAGTTGCCGACGCTGCGCCGCAGGGACAAGTCGGAGCTGATCACCGGGCCGCTGCACCTGCTCGAAGGCGTCTTCGCCACCGGCCGCAAGGGCCTGTCGATGCAGCGCTACAAGGGGCTCGGCGAAATGAACGCCGAGCAGCTCTGGGAGACGACGCTCGACCCGAACGTCCGCTCCCTGCTCCAGGCCAGAGTGGCGGACGCCACCGACGCCGACTCGCTCTTCTCGCGCCTGATGGGCGACGAAGTCGAGCCGCGCCGCGAGTTCATCCAGGAGAACGCGCTGAGCGTGGCGAACCTGGACATCTGATCCAGTTCGCCCGCTATTCCCCATCGAGGCGGGCGCGTTCCTCGTCCTTGCGCTGCGTCTGGATCGCGTCCGAGAAGGCGGCGGCCAGGATGCCGGTCGGCATCGCGATCAGGCCGATCCCCGTGATGGCAGTGAGGCCCGCCAGGATCCGCCCCAGGGGCGTGACCGGATAGACGTCTCCATATCCGACGGTGGTCAGCGTTGCGACCGACCACCACATGGCGCGCGGAATGCTGCCGAACTGCTCCGGCTGGGCGCTGCCCTCGATCAGGAAGAGCAGGGTCGAGGAGATCAACAGCAGGATACCGGCGATCGTCAGGCTCATCAGCAGTTCGTACTGCCGCGATTTCACCGCGTCGGTGATCGCGTGGATCGCCATCGAGAAGCGGCCGAGCCGCGCTAGCCGCAGGATGCGCAGCAGCCGGAACAGCCGCACCACGAAGGCCTCGCTGCCGATGAAGACGAAGAGGCCGGGCAACAGCGCGACGAGGTCGATCAGCGCCGGGACGGAGATCATGTAGCGCAGCCGCCCGAAGCGTCCCGCGTAGTCTGGCTTCTCCGACGCGACCCAGACCCGCAGGACGTATTCTACGAGGAAGACGAGCGTGAAGAAGGCCTCTATCGTCGCGATGGCGGTATTGCGGCGCTCGACCACCACCGGTTCGGTCTCCACCACCGCGAAGAAGACCGCGAGCAGGATCAGCCCCGCCAGCACCCTGTTGGCCGGCGAAAGCCCTTTGTGCGGCCATGCGGCGGGCTCGAGGTGCATGTAGACGCGGGCGCGCATGGAGGTCATCGAGAAGTTCCCCACCACTGCCGATGCCGCGACGGTCTCATCCATCGAGCGTCTTTCGGCGGCGACCATCGTGGCCGTTTATCCGTAGCGCGCGGCCGGCCGGCGGACAATCGCGCTCGCGGCCGGCCCCGGCTTTGGCATGCGTCGGTCAGGTCGCGAACCATACGGAACACGGGCGCCGATTACCCGTTGTTGGCCTGCAGCGAGGTCGGATGATGATCGCCACCATGTCCGTCATGATCCTGGGCGAAGAGGGCGTCGGCCTCGCCCTGCTGATCGCGGCGTCGCTCGCCGCGCCTTACTTCGGCCGCGTCTACGGACAGGAAAACTGACGCGCCTCAGTTTCGGTAGGCCGGCTCCTGCTCGTCGAGGATGGCCTTAAGTTCCGACAGGTGCCGCGACGCCGAGGCGACCGGGTACTCGTCCATCTGCCGCGCCACCGTGCGGGCGACGTCGTCCGGCAGCATCCGCAGAGGTTTTCCGGTCCACAGCGCCTTGATGTAGGTCTCGCAGGAGCGCTCGAAGTAGTAGAGCCGGTCGAAGGTCTCGGCCACCGTCGCGCCGATCACCAGCACGCCGTGATTGCCCATCACCATCACCTTAACCTTCGGATCGGAAAACAGGCTGGCGCAGCGTTCGCCCTCTTCCTCGAAGGCCAGCCCGCCATAGTCCCCATCCACGACGATGCGCTCGAAGAACATCGCGGAGTTCTGATCGATCGGCGGCAGCGTCGAATCCGCCAGCGAGGCGAGCACGGTCGCATGCACGGAGTGGACGTGGATCGCGCAGCGCGCATGCGGCACGCGCCGGTGCACGGCGCCATGTAGGCCCCAGGCCGTCGGGTCTGGCGCGTCGGGACGGTCCATGGTTGCGGGATCGTTGGCGTCGATCAAGAGGAGGTCGCTCGCCTTGATGCGCGAGGAGGGCATCATGTTGGGGGTGATGAGGCACTTCG
>CATMOC010000432.1 GCA_950071955.1 uncultured Mesorhizobium sp.
GCAGGGCGGTCATGGATGGCACCGGGTGGTGGAGGCATCGGGACCCCCACCCCTAGCCCCTCCCCTCAAGGGGGAAGGGGACTCGACCATCGTTGCGGTTGCCTCGTTCACACGAGCGAAATGACGCCACGGACAGAATTCCCCTCCCCCTTGAAGTGAGGGGTTGGGGGTGGGGGTAAATCTAGCCGCCACCATCATGCCGGCCGCGCGCCCATCGCGCGTTCGGTGACGCGCCCAGCGAGCCCCACGAGGCTGACGAGCAAAACTGCCACGAGCGAGCCGGCCACCAGCGCTGCGAACATGTCGATCGTCTGGCTGTAATAGGAGCCGGAAAGAAGCTTGGCGCCGATGCCCGCCACCGCGCCTGTCGGCAGTTCGCCGACGATCGCGCCGACGAGGCTCGCGGCTACCGCCACCTTCATCGAGGCGAACAGGAAGGGCACCGACGACGGCACGCGCAGCTTCCAGAAGATCTGACCGCGGCTGGCATTATAGGTGTGCATGAGGTCGAGATGGGTGATTTCCGGCGAGCGCAGGCCCTTCACCATGCCGACCGCGACGGGGAAAAAGGAAAGATAGGTCGAGATCAGCGCCTTGGGGATCAGCCCCGTCACGCCGATCGCCGCGAACACCACGACGATCATCGGCGCCAGCGCAAGGATCGGGATCGTCTGCGAGGTGATGATCCACGGCATCAGGCTACGGTCGAGGCTGGTGACGTGGACGATACCCACCGCGATCGCAATCCCCAGCGCGGTGCCGAAGGCGAAGCCGAGCACGGTCGAGGAGAGCGTCACCCATGCGTGGTAGACGAGGCTGCGGGTCGAGGTGACCTTCCGCAGGAAGGTGTTTTCGAAGAAGTTGACCGCCACCTGGTGCGGCGCCGGCAGCGTCGGCTTGGGCTGCGACATGGTCTTGACCACGAACTCCCACTGGCCGGGCGCCACGCCCGCGCGCCGGTCGAGATCGCGCTGGAACGGCGCGTTCATGGCATAGGCCCCGACGTACCAGACCACGACGATCGCGGCGAGGATGACCATGACCGGAACGATCCGATTCATGCCGCCGCCCTCCCCCACCGCGGCATCTCCGGTCCGCATGCCGCGATGATGGCTTCCGCGTCGTCTTGCGAGATTCTGCTTGCGACAGTGATCTGACCGGAGCCGGTCCTGATCTTCAGCGCCGACTGCGGAACGCGCCGGCCGTTGACTTCCACGGTGATGCTCCGGTCATCCGAAAGCCAGTACATGTCGCCCGTCGCGTCGACCGGCAGGCGGGTCGTCCGACCGAAGCCCAGAATCTTGTGCGATACAGAAACCGCCGCGGGGGAAATGACGAGTACCGTCCGGCCGAACAGCTTCCGGAGGATGTACATGACGGCGAAGGCTTCGCCAATAATCCAGGCGACGAGCCACACGACGAAAAAGGCAACCGACTGACCCCGGTCAAGCTCAACCAGGAGCAGCGCTACAGCCAGCAGGCCGCCGAAGCTCCAGAAGACAAGAAAGGTTGCCGGCACCATCACGGCGCCGATGTCGCCCGCTGGGGCGATAGACACGGCGGTGACCCCCTGCCGGTGGCGAACGGATATCCGTCGCGACAGCATCCTGTCCTCGCTCACTCAGGCATCCTCATAACTATGCCCCGCCCTGAGGCCCTCGCGCACGCGGTGCGCGATTGCGAGGAATTCCGGAGTTTCGCGGATGTCCAGCGGCCGCTCCTTCGGCAGGGTCGAGTGGATGACGTCGGTGACGCGTCCGGGGCGCGGGCTCATGACGACGATCTTGGTCGAGAGATAGACGGCCTCGGGGATCGAGTGGGTGACGAAACAGATCGTCTTCGTCGTGCGCGCCCAGAGTTCCAGGGGCTGTTCGTTCAGGTGGTCGCGCACGATCTCGTCGAGCGCGCCGAAGGGTTCGTCCATCAGGAGAAGGTCGGCGTCGAAGGCGAGCGCGCGGGCGATCGAGGCGCGCTGCTGCATGCCGCCGGAAAGTTGCCAGGGGAACTTCTTCTCGAAGCCGGAGAGGTTGACGAGTTCGAGCGTGCGCTGGACCCGCTCGCGCTGCTCGGCCGCCGACATGCCCATGATCTCGAGCGGCAGGGCGACGTTCCTGGCGATGGTGCGCCACGGATAGAGCGCCGCCGCCTGGAAGACGTAGCCGTAGGCCCGGCGCCGGCGCGCCTCCTCCGGCGTCATGCCGTTGACGGTAATCGTGCCGGCGGTGGGTTGTTCCAGGTCGGCGATGACGCGAAGGAACGTGGTCTTTCCGCATCCCGAGGGGCCGATAAAGGAGACGAATTCGCCTTTCCCGATCGCGAGATTGACGTCGGAGAGTGCGTGCACCGGCCCGTCCGATGTCTGGAAGGTGAGGCCGAGCCCGCTGGCGGAGACGACGCTGCCCGGCGCCGGCGCGCCCGCCTGCGGCTGCGGCGTATGGATGGCCGTCCTGCTATCCGCCATGAATGGAATTCCAAATGGTGCGCGCGGATCCGGATGCGGCGCCGATGAAGGTGAAAGATTGGACTAGCCGTGCACGAAGACTGTCGCGCCCATGGACCCGAGCGGGCAGGAAAGCGCGGCACCGCCGCCGGAACGGAATGCGCCGGCGGGCCGAAACGGGGGAGATGCCGGCTATCACGAACAAGGCTTCACCTCGTCCCAGGCCGCGCCATATTCGTCGCGGATCACCAGCGATGCCGGGTCGGTGCCGCTCGCGGCGATGGAGAACAGGTTGACCGAGCGTCCCTCCTCTCCCTCGATGTCGCACAGCGCGGTGACGACTTTCGTGCCGTCGCCGGCGGTCAGAACCTGGACGAAGCTGCAGATGAGTTCGCGCGTCTCGATGCGATCAGGCCGAAGCACCAGAGCGTCCTCGCCCGGCTCCTCCTCTCCCCCGGCCGCGCGGCAACCGGTCTCGTTGCCGTAGGGACCTCCAAGATCCAGCGTCTGGGCAAGCACCGGCGACGAGACCGATGCCAGGGGAAGCAAGGCGGCAAGCAGTGCGATCAGCCTCGTCAAGTCACACCCCGCTGGCCGGAATGCCCGTGCGCTCGACCTTGCGCGGCGCGACGAGTTCCTTCCAGGTCGACAGCGCCTTGCTCACGGCCTGGTGCGGTTCGCGGCCGACGAACTGCCCATGTCCCGGCTTCGCCTTCACAGCAAAATTTTCCACCGCGATCTCGCCGCGCGTCAGCACGTGTTTCGGCAGACCCTTCACCTCGATGCCCTCGAAGACGTTGTAGTCGATCGCCGACTGCTGCGCGCCAGACGTGATGGTCTTCGTTTTCTCCGGATCCCACACGATGATGTCGGCATCGGCGCCTTCGACGATCGCGCCTTTCTTCGGGTACATGTTGAGGATCTTGGCGATGTTGGTGGAGGTGACGGCGACGAACTCGTTCATCGTCAGGCGCCCGGTGTTGACGCCCTTGGTCCAAAGCACCGGCAGCCGGTCTTCCAGTCCTCCCGTGCCATTCGGGATCTTCGTAAAGTCGCCGACGCCGTGGCGTTTCTGCTCGGTGGTGAAGGCGCAGTGATCGGTCGCCACCACCTGCAGCGACCCGGCCGAAAGGCCGGCCCAGAGCGAATCCTGGTGCTGCTTGTTGCGGAAGGGCGGGCTCATGACGCGCCGCGCCGCGTGGTCCCAGTCCTTGTCGAAGTACTCGCTCTCGTCGAGCACCAGATGCTGGACCAGCGGCTCGCCAAAGACGCGCATGCCCTTCTGCCGCGCCCGGCGGATCGCCTCGTGGGTCTGCTCGCAAGAGACGTGCACGATATACAGGGGCACGCCGGCGGTATCAGCGATGGTGATCGCGCGGTTTGCTGCTTCGCCTTCCAACTCAGGCGGACGGGAATAGGCGTGGCCTTCTGGCCCGGTGATGCCTTGATCGAAATACTTCTGCTGCAGCTCGGCCACCAGATCGCCGTTCTCGGCATGGACCATCGGCAGCGCGCCGAGTTCCGCACAGCGCTTGAAGGAGGCGAACATTTCGTCATCTTCGATCATCAACGCGCCTTTGTAGGCCATGAAGTGCTTAAAGCTGTTCACCCCCATGTCGACCGCGTCTTTCATCTCGTTAAAGACGTTTTCGTCCCAGCCGGTGATCGCCATGTGATAGCCGATGTCGCTGCAGATCTGCGGCTCGGATTTGCGG
>CATMOC010000433.1 GCA_950071955.1 uncultured Mesorhizobium sp.
CGATCGACAGGCTGCGATCGTATCCGAGCCGCAGCATCTGCGGCAGCGCCAGGATGCCGAGCAGCACGATCTCGCCGCCGATCACGCCCGACATGGCGGCCATCAGGATGGCGACGATCAGCGTCTGCACCGCCACGCCGCCTGGCAGCCTCCCGGCGAGCACGCGCATGCCGTTGAAGAGGTCCTTCGCTATCCCCGACCGGTCGAGAAGCGCCGCCATAAGGATGAACATCGGTATCGCGACCAGCGAATATTCGGTGATGAAGCCGAATATGCGCGAGGTGACGAGTGGTAGCGCGTTCCCACCGAACCATCCGAAGGTGAAGAGCAGGGCGACCAGACCGGTAACCCAGGCGAGCGGCAGGCCGGTCAAGAGCAGGAGGAAGATCAGGGCGACGAGCAGATACGTGCCGTTCTCGATGCCGAGCGCGCTGAGGCCCATGTCAGCGGTCTCCACGCGGTTCTTGCGGCAGGTCGCGCCGTAGCGCCTTGACGAGGTGAAGCGCCGACTGGACAAACATCAGTACCACGCAACCCAGGATGAGGATCTTCAGCAGCGCCGGTGTCGGCGGGTTCCAGGCCGTACCGGTGCCCTCGAAATGAATGTCGCCGGTGGGCGTGTGGGTCGCCTTCCATGCCATGATCCAGCCGGCATAGCCGAGCCCGGCGAAGAAGATCATCGCGATGATTGAATTGACCACGTCGAGCCAGCGCCGCGTCGCGGGCGAGACCGCGTCGTAGATCATGCGCACGCGGATATGCTTGTCGCGGGAGAGCGCGATGGGCCCGCCTACGAGGAAGATGGCGGCGATCAGGAAGGTCGTCGACTCGTGTGCCCAGTAGGTCGGGCTGTCGAAAACGTACCGGGCGATGACCTCGTAGACGCTGACGGCGAAGGCGACGAAGATCGCCCATGACAACGGCCTGGCCGAGGCGGCGACGACGCGGTCGAGCCGCGAGCGGATCTCGACGTCGCCGGTATCGGCCGGGCCGCGGGGTTGCGAACTATCCGACATGAAATTCCTCCCGTCGCAGACGACTGCGCCCGGCTGAAAGACCGGCCGGGCGCGGGTGATCGGTGGCGTCAGACGCTGGCGATCAGAGCAGGTTGCGTCCCTTCAGATAGGCCACGACCGCGTCGTAGTAGCGCTGGGTCATGGCGGTCTTTCCGGCCCAGGTCTCCCACTCCTGCTGGGCGATGCGGCGGAACTTGGCGCGCTCGTCGCCCGACCAGTTGATGATCTCGATTTCGGGGTTCGCCTTGGCCTTGGCGACGGCCTCCGCGTCGAGCTTGCGCACCGAATAGACGTGCTGGAAGATGAATGCGTCGACCGAGGCGTCGAGGATCGCCTTCAAATCGTCCGGCAGTTCGTCCCAGATCGACTTGGTCATCGAGATGTCGATCAGCGGCAGCGAGTGGAAACCGGGATAGAGCGGGTAGTGCGCGATGTCGTTCATGCCCTGCGCCTGGTTGGTGGCGAAGACGGTGTAGTCGGCGGCGTCGACGACGCCCTTGTCGAGGGCGGTGAAGACTTCCGAGCCCGGCAGCGCCACGGGCGAGGCGCCGGCCTTGGAGAAGATCTCGTAGACCATGCCTTCCGGCGCACGTAGCTTGATGCCCTTCAGGTCTTCGACGGTGCGGATAGGCTTGGAGGAGACGAAGGCCTCCGGCTCGGTCGCAGCCGCGCCGATGAAGTGCACGCCATAGGGCTCGACCAGTTCCGAATAGAGTTCGTGCCCGCCGCCGGACTGCATGAAGCCGAGCAGTTCGAACGGATCGCTCCAGGCGCCGACGAGATTGCCCATCATGGCGAAGGCAGGGTCCTTGCCGGCGAAGTAGCTCGGGTCGGTCAGGTGGCCCTGCAGGATGCCGCCGCCGACGGCTTCCAGCGTGTCGGTGTGCGGAACGACCGCGCCGATGGGCACGATCTCGATCTCGATGCGGCCGCCGGACAATGCCTTGACGGTCTCGGCCCACTTCTGCTTGTTGACGAACCCGGGTTCACCGGCGGTCTCCGACGTCTGGAACGTCCAGTTGTAGTCCGCAGCGTAGGCCACGCCGGACAGGACCAGCGTCGACACCGCGACGGCAGCGGTTGCGAGCAATTTTCTCATCATGAAGTCTCTCCTCCTCAAATCGATTAGATCACGGCACGTGATCCGGACGGCCAGCCAGTTTCCTCCGCGGCCGGTTCGCCCACATGTGCATGAATGGCAGCCGGGATCAACCGGATAGCGCGGTACGCGGCCGCGTCCCGAATGCCGAAACCGCCGGTCTCACGCGATCGTGGCAGGGCTTGCCCGCCGTCTGTGGAAAACCGGCTCCGCCCGCGTTGGCGACACGGAAATGCCGGCAAGCGGTGCGTGCATGGGTCCGTTCGACGGATTCCACGCTGTGACGGTCTTTCGCTCATACTTAGCCAAATGACGAAGTTTTTGCTTGCGCCGACGCCCGTAGAGCGATAGTTAGACACATGGCTAAGCATGATACCGATCTCTCGCTTCTGTTCCATGCGCTGGCGGATCCGACCCGTCGGTCGATTCTCACCCGGCTCGCGGAGGGACCCGCGCCGGTCACGGAGTTGGCGAACCCCACGGGATTGCGCCTGCCGACCGTGATGCGGCACCTCTCCGTGCTTGAGGAGGCAGGATTGATCGCGACGTCGAAGGACGGGCGTGTCCGCACCTGCGCGGTCGTGCCGGAGGCCCTGGTCCCGATCCGGACATGGCTCGACGAACAGCGGGCCATCTGGGAAGCGCGGCTCGACAGGCTGGATGCCTATGTGATGACGTTGATGAAGGAAACCGACGAATGACACTGGATATCGATCCGAGCGCCGACCCGAGTCTCTCCCATACACGGGCCGTTGCAGCGAATGGCCGTTTCGCGACCCTGACCTTCGATCGGGACGTCGCTGCGCCGCCGTCGACGCTGTGGGAAGCCTGGACGGCGCCCGCCGCCCGCGCGGTCTGGTCGGCGCCGACACCGGCCGTGACCGTCGAGTACCTGGAGGCCGACACGCGCATCGGCGGCCGCGAGGTCTCGCTCTGCAAGGTCGAGGGAGAGCCCGACGTGTGCTGCCAGATTGGCTGGCTGGACCTGCGGCCGCCCCTTCGCAGCGTAAACTACGAAGTGATCTCCCGCGAAGGCGAGAGTCTGTCGGTCGCGCTGGTAACCGCGGCGATCGAAGGGAACGGCGAGCGCAGCCGTATCGAGGTGACCGTGCAACTCACATCGCTGGCCGAAGACATGGAGGAGGGCTACCGGCAGGGCTTCGGCGCGGGGCTCGACAATCTTTCGGCCGTGGCCGGACGGACGATGATCCTGCAGCGCGTGATCGCGGCGCCGCGCAACCTTGTCTGGAAGGCCTGGATGAACGAGGAAACCCTGCCGCAATGGTGGGGGCCGGACGGGTTTTCCTGCCGGACGAAAAGGATCGACCTGCGGCAGGGCGGCGAATGGGTCTTCGACATGATCGGTCCCGACGGCACGGTATACCCCAACCACCACCGCTACGGCGAAGTCCGGACGGAAGAGAGGATGGCCTACGAGCTCCTGTGGGGCGAGAACGGGCCGAAACATGCCGATGCCTGGGCCATGTTCGATGACATGGGAGGCACGACGAAGGTGACACTCGGCATGGTCTTCAGCACCGCGGCCGAATACCAGACGGCGAAGGGTTTTGGGGCAGTGGAACTGGGGCTGCAGACGCTCGGCAAGCTGGAGCGGTTTTTGCTTTCCCGTTGACGAGATGCATGCCGCCCGAGACCTGGCGGCCTGTCGTCAGGCCTGGCCGCCCTTCATTCGCACGGCACCGAGCGCCTTTTCCAGCACCGCTTCCGCGCGGCGGCGGGCTTCGCCGTCCAGCTTGGTAATGTCGAGGAAGATCGAGAGGCCGTTGCCGCTTTCGTTGATGGTCTCGGCCGGCTGGCCCGTGGTCTCGTGGATGCCCTCAACCGCATAGGGTACGATCTCGCCCGAGATGCCCTTGAGTGTGATCGGATCGAGCCGGTGCACGCGTACGCGGTCCTGCACGTGTGCCCAGGTCTCGTAGGAGATGACGATGCCGCCCGGCTCGGGTTTTACGAGCGTCTAGCGGATGACGAACTGTTCCTCCTGCTCAAGGAAGAATCGCGGGGCGACTCGGTGA
>CATMOC010000434.1 GCA_950071955.1 uncultured Mesorhizobium sp.
GTGGCCGTCACCTGTGTCGCCACACTGTCTGCCGAGAACGTGTCTGCGAGCTGCCGTGCCACCTTCTCAACGATGGTCCGCCCGAGACGTCGTTCGTTGTTCACTACTTCGGCCGGAGCGTAGCGTAGGTCCCACACCAGCCCCATCCACGCCGCCGCCTTCAGGACATAGTAGGTAAGGTCCCACTGGTACCACCGGAAGCCCTGGCGGGTGGAGCTCTGGTAGGCATGGTGGTTGTTGTGCCAGCCTTCGCCCATCGCGGTCAGCCCCAAGACGATGTTGTTGCGACTGTGCTCGCCGGTCTCGTAGTTCCTGTAGCCCCACATATGGCTGACGGAATTGACCGCCCAAGTGTTGTGCCAGTTGAAGACCGTCCGCACGAACACGCCCCACACGAGGATGCTGAGGCCGAATTGCAGCGCCTCGGGATAGGTGCCGCCCGCGAGCAAGGTCACACCGAAGCCGGCGGCGAAGAAGACGAACCAGTGCGCGACGATGATGCCGAGGTAGACGGACCGCTTCTCCAGGAGCTTGTAGAAGCGGTCGCGCAGAACGTCCTTGGCGTAGCGCGAATAAATCTCGTAACGCGACATGTCGGGCGACTTGACCAGGATCCAGCCGACATGCGCCCACAGAAAACTACGCACCGGCGTGTGCGGGTCGGGTTCGTCGTCGGCGAACTCGTGGTGCCTGCGATGCACCGCCACCCAATGCGCCGGCGTATCCTGGAAGGAGCAGACCGCCATGACCGCCATCGCATACTCCAGCCATTTCGGGCACTGGAACGCCTTGTGGGTCAGGTAGCGGTGATAGAACACGTTGATGCCGACCGTGCCGAACAGCTGCATGCCGACGAAGACCAGGATCACGCCGGTCCAGCTGAAAAAATAAGGCAGAAACGCAAGCGCCGCGACGAGATGATAGAACCCGATCCCGATGATGTTCACCCAGTTCAGCGTGTAGGCACGCGGGGCGGCAAACGGTTCGGAACCGCTTTCAGGGATTGTCACGCTCATCTGCTCTCCTCGGGGCGAAGCGTCGGCGCCGAACCGCTTCGTCAGCGCCGGCATCTTTTCGAAGGCCCACGCATGTGTCAATCAGTGACCGGCAATGCGCCGCTCGCGGTCTGGGCATCCGAAGGGGGCTCGCGAGGTTCGTGTCATCGTTCGCCAGCCGCCGTTCGGTCGTGCGTATTCTACTCCAGCGTCTGCCGGAAATCACCATTCCCATGCATCAATCCGTCCCCGTCCGCCGCATCGAAGCGATAGACCTCGCCCGCGGTCTCGCCCTCATCGCGATGGCGGTCTATCACTTCGCCTGGGATCTGGAGTTCTTCGGCTATGCCGACCCCGGCATGACGGCCGTCGGCGGTTGGAAGTTCTTCGCCCGCTCGATCGCGTCCTCGTTTCTGTTCCTGGTCGGCGTCAGCCTTTACCTCGCCCATGCGAAGGGGATTCGTTGGACGGGTTTCTGGCGGCGCCTCTTCATGGTCGCAGGGGCGGCGGCGGCGATCACGCTGGTCACCTGGCTCGCGACGCCGGAGAGTTTCATCTTCTTCGGCATACTCCACCAGATCGCGGTCGCGAGCCTGCTCGGGCTTTTGTTCGTCGGCCTGCCGTGGCCGCTCGTCTTCACCATCGCAGTCGCCGTTATCGCGGCGCCCTTCTGGCTCGCGACCCCCGCGCTGGATGCACCATTCTGGTGGTGGACCGGCCTTTCGGAAATCCGGCCGCGCTCCAACGACTACGTTCCGCTCTTCCCATGGTTCGGCGCGGTTCTGTGCGGGATCGCGGCGGCGGGTGCATCGCAGCAGGCAGGCATCCTGGATCGTCTCGCACGGCTGGCGATTCCGCGCTGGAGCGGTCTCCTTGGCTTTGCGGGCAGGCATAGCCTCACCTTCTACCTACTTCACCAGCCGGTGCTCATCGCCTGCGTGTTCCTCTTCGCACAGGTATTCCCGCCCGAGCGGGAGACACCGCAGGTGCAGTTCCGCCAGGCCTGCGAGGCGACCTGCTCTGCCGAACGAAGCGCGGAATTCTGTTCCTTCTACTGCGTATGCGTGCTGGATGCGGTGGAACGCGAAAACCTGCTCGACGCGGTGTTCTCATCGGACCAGAATGGCGCAACGAGGAGCCGGCTGACGGAGATGGCCGACATCTGCACTGCGGAGACGTCGCAGAAGCTCGACGAGGGAGGAAGCCAGTGAACGACGCAGAGACCCGGCCCAACCGGCTGCCTTGGCCACCGATGATCTATCTGACGGCGATCGCCGCCGCGGTCGTCCTGATGTGGCAGGTTCCCCTGCCCTGGCTGCCAAGCCCCTTGTCCGATCTGCTCTTTGCCGTCGGCATCGTCGCGATCTTCGGGGTGGTCGCCATCGACGTCTCGGCCATGCGCACGCTTTCCAAGGCCAGGACGACCATCATGCCGCATAAAGGTTCGGATCATCTGGTGACGAACGGGCCCTTCTCGTTCTCGCGTAACCCGATCTACCTCGCCAACACGCTCCTGATGATGGGTGTGGGCCTTATCGCGGGCAGCGTCTGGTTCATCCTTCTCGGGCTCGTCGCCGCCTTCCTGACGCAAAAACTCGCGATCGAACGGGAGGAACGGCACCTCGACATCCGGTTCGGCAAGCGGTACCGCGACTATCGGAAGAAGGTTCGTCGCTGGATCTGAGCGGTCGCGATTGGCGGCATCAGGGTATCGCGTAGAGCGTCAGTTCGCGCTCCATACCGCGAAGCACCGCGTTCTGGGAGACCGGCACGAGCGCCTGCGCCTTCAGCAGATCCGCCGACTTGACGTCGCCGACGACCGCATCGGTCGCGAATATCTCCTGCGCACTTGCAAGTGCCTGCACTCGGGATGCGATGTTGACCGTCTGGCCGAAATAATCCTGGCGCTCGTTCATGCTCACCGCGATGCATGGCCCCTCATGCATTCCGATCTTGAGGACGAGGTCGTCGCGCCCGCTTGCAAGGTTCATCCGCTGCATCGCCTCGCGCATGCGCAAGGCGGCCGACAGGGCACGGTCCGGCGTCGGGAACGTCGCCATGACCGCGTCTCCGATCGTCTTCACCACAGCGCCGGCCTCCGACGCCACGATTTCGTTGAGCACGCGGAAATGCTCCTGCACCAGATCGAAAGCGGCGAGATCGCCCACCCTCTCGTAGAGTTCAGTCGATCCCCTGAGGTCGGTGAACAGAAAGGTCAGGCTGGTGATCTTCAGTCGTTGGTCAATCGAGACCGTGTCGGTGCGATGAAGATCGCGGAACGTCTGGTTGGTCAGCAGGCGCGTTGCCGTCAGGAACGGCCGCCTGCGTGCCAGCACGTCGTGAAGTTCGTCGCCGGCAATGAAGACGGCCGGCAGAACACGCGCCTCGGTGCGATTCTCGATCGCAAAGCGCACCGGCCCTGGCTGCATTTCCAGCGTTTGGTTCTGGTCGTGCTCGCGGGTGTAGACGAGCGTGAGCGACTGCCGTTCGCGCGTCGGCTCACCCTTGACGTCGATAAACTGGACCGAGTGGGTCACCGGCTCGAAAACGATGATGAACTGTTCGGGCAGATGCAGCGACAAGACCACCTTTTCGCCGGCGAGGACCTCGACGCTCTCGATCACGAGCCGGTCGATCAGTTCCTCATAGCCTTCCTCGGGCAGGTCGATGCCCGAGCCCCAGTAGATCTGGCGCAGATATTCCGGCACTGGAAGCTGTTCGGGCGTGTGACCTGCAATTCGACGCACGCGCGGATTGACCGTGAAGGTGACCTCGACCAGTTCGTCCAGGGTCGGGGCATAGCCGGCCGCACACAGCGAACAGACGTACTCTTCCTTGATAACCGTCTTCAGGCTGGCGTTGGTTTCCAGTACGCCACCGCAGCCGGGGCAGAGCACGTTCCAGGAAATGTCGAACATCCCGAGCGACGCGGCATGCAGAAAGGCGGCAATTACCTTCTCTTCGTCCAGTCCGCGCGCCGCGGCAAAGGAGAGCAGATTGATCCGGCAGAGCGAACGGTCCGAACCCTCGTCGACCAACTGTTGCATGGCAGTCACGCAGTCCGCATCGGCCGAATTGCGAAGGATCGAAAAAAGGCTTGCAGCGTCCGACATGGCTCGACCCTCGGGTCAACCGACGATGGTGA
>CATMOC010000435.1 GCA_950071955.1 uncultured Mesorhizobium sp.
CGGCGGGGCTGTCGCTGCTCGCCCACCTGGAGGACCTCGTCGCACGAAGCTGCGTCACCTCTGACGCCGAGGTTTCGCTCGACGCCAGCTACTTCCCCGCCTGAGCGCGACTGCCGTCCCGCTTCGCCAAGCGATAAAGCCGCCTCACCGAGGGAACGCCTGTTCAGGCAGCGGCGTTTCTCGCCGAACGCGTTTCTCGTCGAACACAAGTGAGGGTGGACATGCCGAAGGAACGTACGCACGCCCTGAGCGACGTTCTCGACCGTCTCGAGAAGTCCACCCACGGCGACAGCATCACGGTGCAGGAGGTCATCGAGGAACTCGGCCACAAGTCCTTCGCATCGCTGATGCTTGTCTTCGCGCTGATCTCCACCTCACCCGCCAGCGCGATACCCGGCATAACGGCGGTCGTCGCGCTTATCACCTTTATCCTGGTCGCCCAGATGATCATCGGCCGCGACAGCGTCTGGCTGCCTTCCTTCGTCACCAGCCGCCGCATGTCCTCCGAAAAGCTCCGCAAGGGCATCGGCTGGCTTCGAAAGCCGGTCCACTTCGTCGAGCGTTTCCTGAAGGCGCGGCTGACCTTCTTCCTGCATCGTCCATGGCTTTTCCTGCCCCTGCTCCTCATCCTGGGGCTGACGCTCTTCATGCCCTTCATGGAGGTCATTCCGACGTCCGGCTCGATTGCCTCGGCCGTCATCGCGCTCTTTGCCGCCGGTCTGCTCACCCGCGACGGAGCCCTCGTCGTCGTTTCGCTGATCCTGCTGCTGGCGGTGCCGGTCGCGGTCTGGTACTTCGGTTTCGGCGGCTGACGCACACTGCCGTGGCCGGCAATGCCGGTGCGCCGGTGCAATGGGGAACCGTCGGTCGCATCGCGTGTTGATCGGCCGGCAAGGCGCTCGCGCCTCCTACCTTGAGGCAAAATGCACGACGAGCCCTTCTTCGGTTTCAACGCCTATCACGTCGCCATGCTCACCATCGGGCTGGGCATCGTGCTGGCGCTGTGGCTGCCGCGCTTCTTTTCGGGCCGCGAGCCGGCGGCTTCCGGCCTCCTGATCCTCTTCGGCATGGTGGCCTTCTCGCTCGTCCCGGGCATGCCGGAGGCGCTCGACCCGCGCGAATCGCCGCGGTTCTGGGAACTGACGAGCGAACTCGCCGTCATCGTCGCCCTGTTCGGAACCGGGCTCAGGATCGACAATCTCTCGAGCTACAGGCGATGGCAGCCGACGGTCCGGCTGCTTGTGGTGGCGATGCCGATCACCATCGCGGCTGTCGCCTTCATGGGCTACAATTTCGCGGGGATGACGCTGGCTGGCGCCATCCTGCTCGGTGCCGTGCTCGCCCCGACCGATCCGGTGCTGGCGGGCGACGTGCAGGTGGGACCGCCGACGGAGGGGGGCGAACATCCGATCCGTTTCGCGCTGACCACGGAAGCCGGGCTGAACGATGGCCTCGCCTTCCCTTTCGTCTATCTCGGGCTTCTCGTCGGCTCGGTCGGATTTTCCGTGCCCGCCATCCTCGGCGACTGGCTGCTGTTCGACGTCTTCTACCGCATCGCCGTCGGCTGCGCGATGGGCGTCGCCACCGGCTGGCTGCTCGGCCGTATCCTCTTCGCGATCCCGAGGAACAACGTACTCGCCAATACCGGCTCGGGCGTGCTCGCCTTTGCCTGCGTGCTCGTGAGCTACGGGGCGACGGAAATCCTGGAAGGCTACGGCTTCATCGCCTGCTTCGTCGCCGGCCTCACGATGCGGCGTGTCAAGGCCGAGCACGCGTTCCATGGCAAGCTTCACAGCTTCAACGAGGCGATCGAACTGGCGCTGACCGCGCTGCTCCTCGTGCTCGTCGGCGGGATTTTCCCCGAACTCTGGTCCGAGCTCGACTGGCGCCACGCCGCCATCGCGATCGGACTGCTCCTGGTCGTGCGGCCCGTCGGCGCGTGGCTCTCGCTCCTCGGCACCGACACCCGCACCAAGGAGCGCATGGTGATCGCCTTCTACGGCGTGCGCGGCGTCGGCTCGATCTACTATCTCGGCTATGCCGCGAGCCACCTGGAATTCGTCAACGAGGGACAATTGTGGGCCACGATCGCGCTCACCATCCTGCTGTCCACCCTCATCCACGGCCTCACCGCCGCCTTCGTCGTCGAACAGGTGGTGCAGGAGGAGCCGGAACAGCCGCCCGAGACCTGAGGCTGCTACCGTCGCCCTACTGCGCGCCCGCTTCCATTGCCATGTCGAGATCGGTCAGAAACCGCCCGATCCTGTCGGCATTGTCGCCCAGGTCGTGCTTGGCGTAGTGCGAGGCGGAGCGCAGGTCGACGAAGGTCGAGGCGTCTTCGTCGGTTAGCCGCACGGCGACATCGGCGGGAAAGCGCATGAATCGGGAAAACGCCCGCGCTTCGATGGTGATCTCGCTGTCCTGCTGCGGGATGCCGCGCGTCGCCACGACCTCCCATCCCCGCTCGGCCATGATCGCGAGGACCGCCTGCATGACGCGATCCGGCGAGACCGCATAGCGGCGACCGCTGATGTCGGGGTAGCTCGATTCGATCAGCTTCGCGGCATTGGCGTCGATCGCGCCGATCGCATTCGCCGTGGGGGGCCGTAGGAGCGCCAGCGAGCGGAAGGAGGGCGGGTCTTCAGTGTCGGTGGTGACGTCGATCAGGCGGGGATATTCGAAGACGCGCCAGCCGCCGAGGCCGAACGGAGCGAGGATCACGCAGGCGAGAAGGCCGGCGGCAAGCGCCTTGCGCCCGCCCTTGTCGCCATGCTCCCACACGTCGATGAAGCCGGCGATCGCCAGGCCGAAGGCCACCACCGCGAGCAGGCCGACGATGCCGAGGACCCAGAAGAACGGGACCGTTTCCAGGAGCCCGTATCGATGGGAGAGCCCGCCCGTGATGAAGAGGACAGCCGCGAACCGGGCCAGCCGCGACGCCCATTCGCAAGCCGGCGACGGGCGCCGTTCGATCGTCCCCCTCATTTCGCGCGCCGCCGCGACATGGCACCCGACCGGCCGAAACATGCGATCGGCCGGTCGGAGTCACGGCAAGACATATCCGTCGCCGTCCCTCAAGCCGCGGGAAGCCGATAGTCGCGGAACTGATCGCGCAGCGTGGTCTTCTGGATCTTGCCGGTCGCCGTATGCGGGATCTCCGACACGAACACGACGTCATCGGGCAGCCACCACTTGGCGCAGCGGCCCTTCATGTAGTCGAGGATCGCCTCCCGGGTCGGCTCCTTGCCCGGCTTCCGTACCACGACCAATAGGGGCCGCTCGTCCCATTTCGGATGCGCGACGCCGATCACCGCCGCCTCGGCCACGTCGGGATGGCCGACGGCGAGGTTTTCGAGATCGATCGTCGAGATCCACTCGCCGCCCGACTTGATGACGTCCTTGGCGCGGTCGGTGATCTGCATGTAGCCATGGGAGTCGATATGGGCGACGTCGCCCGTGTCGAACCAGCCTTCCGCGTCGAACTGCTCGGCGCCGGCGCCACCATAGTAGGACGACGCCACCGCCGGCCCGCGCACCTTCAGCCGGCCGAAGGTCTTGCCGTCCCACGGCCGATCGCGGTTCTCGTCGTCCGTGACCTTCATCTCGACGCCGAACGGCGCGTAGCCCTGCTTCTCCTTGACGTCGAGCAGCGCGTCGCCCTCGAGATCCGCGTATTCCGGCTTGATCGTGCCCAGCGTGCCGAGCGGCGACATCTCCGTCATGCCCCAGGCGTGGATCACGTCGACGTCGTAGTTCTTCTGGAACTTCTCCGTCATGGCGCGCGGGCAGGCGGAGCCGCCGATGACCACCTTCTTCAGGTATGGGAGCTTCTTGCCGGTCTCCTCGAGATACTGGAGCAGCATCAGCCACACCGTCGGAACGGCGGCCGTGAAGGTCACCTTCTCGGTGTCGAGCATCTCGTAGATCGAAGCACCGTCCATCTTGCCGCCGGGCATCACCAGCTTGGCGCCGATCATCGGCGCGCTCTGGGCCAGGCCCCAGGCATTGGCGTGGAACATCGGCACGACCGGCAGGATGACGTCGCGCGAGGAGATGCCCATGGCGTCCGGCATGCAGGCGATCATGGCGTGGAGCACGTTCGACCGGTGACTGTAGACCACGCCCTTCGGG
>CATMOC010000436.1 GCA_950071955.1 uncultured Mesorhizobium sp.
GCCGAGATCGCCTTGATGATCTTCCAGTGCTCGCGCTGCAACCCCACCTGATACTCGACCGTCAAGACGCTCTCCGTCCCCCAGGGCGAGGCCACGTCGCAGGGAATGGTGCGGCTGCCGAGCGCGTCGAGAACCTCGACGTAGAAGGGGTTGTTGGTCGCCGCCGCAATCGCGCGGTGGATGGCGAAGTCGGACTTGCCGGTCGCCTGCCGGGAGGAAAGCAGCCGGTCGAAATCGGCATAGGCCTCGTAGATCCGCGCCTCCTGTGCGCTGTTGCGGCGCTGGGCGGCGAGACCGGCGGATTCGATCTCCACGCCCATGCGCACCTCGAGCACGTTGAGCGCGTGGCTGATCTTGTTGCCGAGTTCGGCGCTGATGGCGCTGAAGGCGCTCGTCGGCTGCTCCACCACGAACACGCCGGCCCCTTGCCGCGGCTCCACCAGCCCGTCGGCCGCGAGGGCCGCGATCGCCTCGCGCACGACCGTGCGGCTGACCCCGAACGTTTCCGTCAGGCGGCTCTCCGTCGGCAGCTTCTGCCCGGCGACGAGCCTGCCGGACACGACCTGGGAGCGCAGCTCCGCCACCAGTCGCTCGGCGAGCTTCGGCCGCCGCTCCGGTCTCGGGTCCTGGACGAGGGGTTCGCTCATCGCCGCCTCACTTGAACACGCCGGGCAGCCAGAGCGACAGCGCCGGCACGTAGGTGACGAGCGCGAGCACGATCAGTCCGGCGCCGTAGAACGGCCAGATCGAGCGCATGGCGCGCCAAACGCTGATCTTGCCGACCGCGCACGCCACGAACTGCACCGCGCCCACCGGCGGCGTGTTCAGGCCGATCCCGAGGTTGAGGATCATGATGACGCCGAAATGCACCGGATCCACCCCGTAGGCCTGCGCCACCGGCAGGAAGATCGGCGTGGCGATGATGATCAGCGGCCCCATGTCCATGAAGGTCCCGAGCCCGAGCAGGAGGAGATTCATCAGGACGAGGATGATGTAGGGGTTTTCCGACACCGCGTTCATCGCCGCGACGAGCGAGGCCGGCACCCTGAGATAGGCCATGAGCCAGGAGAAGGCCGCGGCCGTGCCGATGATCAGGAGCACCATGGCGGTGGTGCGCACCGCGCCCATGGTGGCATCAATGAAGGCTTCCCAGGTCATCTGTCTGTACACGAAGACGGTGACCAGCAGTGCATAGAGAACCGCGATGCAGGAGCTCTCCGTCGCGGTGAAGATGCCGGAGCGCACGCCGCCGAAGATGATCCCGATCAGGAGCAGCCCCGGCACCGCGACCGCCGCCAGGTGCGCCACCGCCTGGAAGCCGGGGAAGGCCTCGGTCGGATAGCCGCGGCTGCGCGCCACGAAATAGGCGGTGATCATCAGCGCTCCGGCCAGCATCAGGCCCGGAATGATGCCGGCGGTGAAGAGATCGGCAATCGAGATCTTCCCGCCCGCCGAGATCGAATAGATGATCATGTTGTGCGACGGCGGCAGGAGCAGGGCGATCAGCGCCGCCATGGAGGTGACGTTGACCGCGTAGTCGACGCCGTATCCGCGCGCCTTCATCTGCGGGATCATCAGGCCGCCGACGGCCGCCGCTTCCGCGACCGCCGATCCGGAAATGCCGCCGAACAGCGTCGAGGCCGCGATGTTGACCTGGCCAAGCCCGCCGCGCAGGTGGCCGACCAGCGATCCGGCGAAGGCGACGATGCGGCTTGCGATGCCGCCGCGCACCATGAGGTCGCCGGCATAGATGAAGAAGGGGATCGCAAGCAGCGAAAAGACGCTCATGCCGGAATTCAGGCGTTGGAACACGACCAGCGGCGGCAAGCCCATGTAGGCGACCGTGGCGAAGCTCGCGACGCCGAGGCAGAAGGCAATCGGCGTGCCGATCAGCATCAGCGAGACGAAGGTTCCGAAGAGGATCCACAGTTCCATCGGTCAAGCCCTCGCGTCGCGCGCGTCGCTGGCGGCGTCGAGCTCGACCTCCGCCTCGGGCGTGGCGATCTCGAGCCCTTCGTCGACCGGCGCGCCGGAGAGCCGCAGCACGATGCGTTCCAGCGCAAAGAGCGAGACCAGAATGCCGCCCCCGACCACCGGGTAGTAGTCGAAGGCGCCGGAGATGCCGAGCGAGGGAAGGATGGCGTCGCTGGTGAGCAGCGCGAGTTGCATGCCGTAGAAGACCATGCCGATGCCGAAGGCGAGGATGACCACGTCCGAGATCATCCTGAGCACCTTCTTTCCACCATGGGGCAGCACGTAGAGCAGGATGTCGAAACCGAGATGGTTGTTCTCGCGAACGCCGACTGCGGCGCCAAGGAAGATGAACCAGCTCATCAGCATGACCGCGCCTGGCTCGGTCCAGCTCGGGCTGTCGTTCAGGATGTAGCGGCAGTAGACCTGCCAGGCGACCATGGCCGTCATCAGCACGAGGCCGAACCCCGCGGTCCACAGAGCAAGGTTGCTCACGCGGCTAAGCACGCGGGCGACATGGCCCAAGGTTCCCGAAGGAAGAGTCTGCTGCATGGTTCGGCGCGCCCCGGATGTGCGGGGACGCGGCTTGCGCCGCGCCCCCGGACTGCCTGCTTTACTGGACTGCCCGGATCCGCTCGACGAGGCTCTTCAGCTTCTCGTCGGTGACGTGCTTCTCGTAGACCGGACCCATCGCGTCGATGAAGGGCTGCTTGTCCGGTGTGGTGATCGTGGAACCGGCCGCTTCGACCATCTTGCGGGATTCGACCTCGCGCGCTTCCCACAGCTCGCGCTGCTTCTGCACGGAATCCTTCGCGGCCTGCTTCACCAGCGCCTGGTCCTCGGGCGAGAGCTTGTCCCAGGACGATTTGGCCATGACCAGCACTTCCGGAACGATCAGGTGCTCGTCGAGCGAATAATGCTTGGCGACCTCCGAATGCTTGGCGGACTCGTAGCTCGGGAAGTTGTTCTCGGCGCCGTCGATGACACCGGTCTCGATCGAGGAATAGACCTCGCCGTAGGGCAGCGGCACTGCGTTGGCGCCGAGCGCGTTGACCATGTCGACGAAGATGTCGGACTGCATGACGCGGAACTTCATGCCCTTCAGGTCCTCGACCGAGGTGATCGGCTTCTGCGAGTTGTAGAAGGAGCGGGCGCCGCCGTCGTAGTAGGCGAGGCCGACGAGACCGTGCGGCTCGAATCCTGCCAGGATCTCCTGGCCGACGTCTCCGTCCATGACCTTGTGCATGTGGTCGGTGGAGCGGAAGATGTAGGGCAGCGACACGACGCGGGTCTCGGGAACGAGGCCGTTGAACGGTCCCATTGAGACGCGGTTCAGGTCGATGACGCCGGCTCGGGTCTGTTCGATCGTGTCCTTTTCCTCGCCGAGCTGTGCCGAGTGGTAGACCTCGACGGCGATGCGGCCGTTCGAGCGCTCCTTGAGCAGTTCGCCCATGTACTTGACCGCCTCCACGGTCGGATAGCCGTCTGGATGCGTGTCGGACGACTTGAGCACGATTTCCTGCGCCAGGGCGGCGGTGGTCAGAGCCGCCGACAAGGCGAGTGCGGTGGTCAGTTTCCTCATCAGGTACATGGTGTCCTCCCTTTTTCCTGATTGGGCCTCAGAGCCGGTAGGCCTTCCTGGCCAGCCGGTATGCGAGTTCCTGCGCGAGATCCGCCGCCTCCTCCTCGATCAGCTGTCCGGAACGGACGAGTTCGGCGAGGTAGGCGCAGTCGACCCTGCGCGCGACGTCGTGGCGCGCGGGAATGGACGGGAAGGCGCGCGTGTCGTCGTTGAAACCGACGGTGTTGTAGAAACCGGCGGTCTCGGTCGTCGCGGCGCGGAAGCGCTTCATGCCCTCGACGCTGTCGAAGAACCACCGGGGCGGCCCGAGCCGCAGGCACGGATAGACCCCGGCGAGCGGCGCGAGTTCCCGCGAATAGACCGTCTCGTCGAGCGTGAAGAGGATGACGGTGAGGTTCGGCTCCATCCCGACCGCGTCGAGCATCGGCTTCAGCGCGTCGACATAGGAGGTGCGGCGCGGAATGTCGAAACCCTTGTCGCGCCCGTGGCTGGCGAAGACGGCTGCCGAGTGGTTGCGCCAGGAGCCGGCATGGATCTGCATGACCATGCCGTCCTCGACGCTCATCTTCG
>CATMOC010000437.1 GCA_950071955.1 uncultured Mesorhizobium sp.
CGTCGCGCTCGGATGGGTGCCGACACTGGTGTTCGTGGGGCTGCACTGGACAGGTGAGACGCACGCCACCGCCCAGGAACGCACCCCGATCAAGGTCACCCGCATCTACACGGGACCCGACAACCAGACGCACGCCGAGGAGTACGACGTACCGCTCGGCGCGCCGCGCGGCGCGACGGAGCTATCGGAGGCGATCGACGTCACCAGTCTCCAGTTCCGGCGGACCTCACCCGACTACTTCATCGACTGGCACACCGCACCGCGACGGCAGTATGTCATCACGCTGAGCGGCGAGAGCGAGGTGGAGATCGGCGACGGGACGAAGGTCTATCCCAACGCGACACTCGGCGGGCCTCCGCAAGACACCAAGCACAAAGGGAGCGTCACGCGGCTGGAAATCGGCCGCAACTGCAAGATCCGGGAGAACGTCACGATGCACGTGGGCTCCGATGCGAGCAGCGGCGTCACCACGGTGGGCGACGACGGGTTCTTCCTCGCCAATTCGCACGTGGCCCATGACTGCGTGGTCGGAAACAACGTGACACTGACCCACGGCGCAACCTTGGGCGGTCATTGCGAGATCGGGGATCACGCCATCGTAGGAGGGCTGACGGGCGTTCACCAGTTCGTCCGGGTCGGCAGACGCGCATTCCTGGGCGGCAGCTCGGCCGTCATGGGCGACGTTATCCCCTATGGCATGGTCGTGGGGAACCGGGCGAAGCTTCATGGGTTCAACCTCGTCGGCATGCGCCGGTCCGGCATGGCCCGGGCGGAGATCTATCGCATGCGGGAAGCCTATCGCCGCATCTTCGATCCGGCACGTCCGGTTGCCGTGAACCTCGAAGCGGTAGCGGTCGAGTTTGCGGACACCCCTTCGGTGATGGAGATCGTTTCCTTCATGACAGATCGCGGCAAGCGCTACTATTGCGTACCGCCCTATCTGAAAGCCCAAGATAGCGGCGATGACCCGATCGGCTGACCCGTCGCGTCAAGGCCAGGCCGCGCAAGGCGGCCGCGTAGCGATCGTGGCCGGCGGCGGAGCACTGCCCGGCGAACTTGCAGCAGGGCTGCTGCCGCCCGCCCGTCCGCCGTTCCTCGTCATCATCGAAGATCAGCCTGACACCGACCCGGAACTGTTCGGCTACGAGCACCGCATGCTCAAGGTTGAAGACTACGGAACGCTCATATCGATGCTGCGGCGCGCGGGGGCGACGCATGTCGTCCTGGCCGGTGGCATTTCGCGGCGGCCAGCGCTACGATCGATCCGCTGGAATTTCGGTCTCCTGAAGATGCTTCCGAGGGTGGTCGCCGGACTGGCGCGCGGCGATGACGGCATCCTTCGTACGATCGTGCGCCATCTGGAGGCAGAAGGTTTTCACGTCGTCGGGGCGCATGAGCTGCTGCCGGACCTCGTTGCACCGGAAGGACAGCTCTCGAAAGCGAAGCCGTCTACCGCGGAGCGCCGGAACATCGCAGCCGCAATGGAGGCCGCGCGGGCGATCGGCGCTCTCGACATCGGCCAGGCGGCCGTCGCGGTAAGGGGGCGCGTCGTGGCGCTGGAGGGCGCGGAAGGGACCGCGGAGATGATCGAGCGCGTGCATCGACTGCGTTCCGCGGGCCGGATCGGCAAGGCTGGCGGGGTCCTCGTCAAGTGCGCCAAGCCGAACCAGGAGCTGCGCGCCGATCTTCCGGCGATCGGTCCCGATACCGTCCGGAGCGTGCATGCGGCGGGTCTGGCCGGAATCGCCGTCGAGGCGGGGAGGGCGATCATGTTGCACCGGAAGGAACTCGTCGAAATCGCAGACGAGCTTGGCATTTTCGTCACCGGCGTCCCTGGCGGCAAGTCATGACGGCGGACCGCATGCGCATCGCCATCGTCGCGGGCGAGGAATCCGGGGATATCCTCGCGGCCGACCTCGTTTCGGCGTTGGCGAAGGAGAGCGGCAAGACCATCGAACTTTCGGGCGTCGGCGGCAGCCATCTTCAGGCGCTCGGTCTCGACACGATCTTCGATCCCGGCGAGATTTCGCTGATGGGTTTCTCGGCAGTCCTGGCGCGCCTTCCACAACTCCATCGCCGGATCTCGGCGACCGCCGAGGCCGTGGTGGCGAGCAATCCGGACTGCCTCATCACCGTGGACGTGCCCGACTTCAGCCTGCGCGTGGCCAGGAAGGTCCGCGCAGCCGATCCCTCCATTCCGATCGTCCACTACGTCTGTCCGAGCGTGTGGGCCTGGCGGCCGCAGCGGGCCGTCCGCATGCGAAAATACGTCGATCATGTCCTGTGCATCCTTCCCTTCGAGGTGGCGGAACTCGAACGGTTGGAGGGACCTTCCGCGACCTATGTCGGCCACAGGCTGGCGCACGATGTCGGGCTCTCGGCGGCGTCCGAACGGCAAAGGTCCGCCGGCCCGCGAAGCCCGGGGGCGGAAAAGACACTGCTCCTTTTGCCCGGCTCCAGGCGTGGCGAGGTCACGAAGCTGCTCGATCCCTTCAGGGAGACCGTCGAAATCCTGATCGCGCGCGGCATGACGCCGCGGCTCGTAATCCCGACGGTTGCGCATGTCGCCGACCTGGTTCGGGAACGAACGGCGGACTGGCCGATCAAGCCGGACATCGTTCTCGGGAGCGATGCGAAGTACGAGGCGTTCGCCCAGGCGGATGCGGCACTCGCCGCCTCGGGGACCGTGACGCTGGAGCTGGCGCTCGCCCGGGTTCCCACCCTGGCCTGCTACAAGAACGACGCACTTGCCCGGCTCGCCTACGGCATGATCCACACCTGGAGCGCGTCGCTGCCCAACCTGATCGCGGATCGTCCGGTCATACCGGAGTTTTACGACCACTTCGTGCGGCCGGGCATGCTCGCGCGGCATCTCGAGCAGCTTGCCGGCGACACGCCGACCCGCGCCGCGCAGATGGACGGTTTCGACGTCATCGCCGCCGCGATGGCGACGCAGCGCCCGTCGGGCGAGATCGCAGCCGACGCCGTGCTCGACACCATCGGGACGCGTCGCGGCTGAGGATTTCCCGCACCTAAGCGACCGCATCAACGGAAACGGCGCCTAGGGGCGCCGTTCAAGAAGCGTGGGCTTCGTTTTGGGAAATCAGCGCTTGGCGATCGCCACGTAATCGCGCTGCGGCGCGCCGGTGTAGAGCTGGCGCGGCCGGCCGATCTTCTGGTGCGGATCCTCGATCATCTCCTTCCACTGCGCCACCCAGCCGACGGTGCGGGCGACCGCGAACAGGACGGTGAACATGGTGGTGGGGAAGCCGAGCGCCTTGAGCGTAATGCCGGAATAAAAGTCGATGTTCGGGTAGAGCTTCTTCTCGATGAAGTACTCGTCCGTGAGCGCGATCTTCTCCAGTTCCATCGCGACGTCGAGCAGCGGATCGTCCTTGATGCCGAGCTCGCCGAGCACCTCGTGGGTGGTCTTCTGCATGATCTTGGCGCGCGGATCATAGTTCTTGTAGACGCGATGTCCGAAGCCCATGAGACGGAACGGATCGTTCTTGTCCTTGGCGCGATCGATGAATTCGGGGATGCGGTCCACGCTGCCGATCTCGGCCAGCATGTTCAGCGCCGCTTCGTTCGCACCGCCATGGGCGGGACCCCAGAGGCAGGCGATGCCGGCCGCGATGCAGGCGAACGGATTGGCGCCCGAGGAGCCGGCGAGGCGGACGGTCGAGGTCGACGCGTTCTGTTCGTGATCGGCGTGCAGGATGAAGATGCGGTCCATGGCGCGCGCCAGGACCGGATTAACCTTGTAGTCCTCGCACGGCACGGCGAAGCACATGTTGAGGAAGTTCGCCGCGTAGTCGAGATCGTTTTTCGGGTAAACGAACGGCTGACCGATATGGTACTTGTAGGCCATCGCGGCGATCGTCGGCGTCTTGGCGATCAGCCGCATCGAGGCGACCATGCGCTGGTAGGGATCAGAGATGTCGGTCGAGTCGTGGTAGAAGGCCGACAGCGCGCCCACAACGCCGCACATCACCGCCATCGGATGAGCGTCGCGGCGGAAGCCGGTGAAGAAGCGCGACATCTGCTCGTGCACCATCGTGTGACGGGTGACGCGGGAGTCGAAGTCCTCCTTCTGCGTCTTCGTCGGCAATTC
>CATMOC010000438.1 GCA_950071955.1 uncultured Mesorhizobium sp.
TGCTCGACGAGAGCGAAGCCGCAACGATCCTGAAGCATCTGGGCCCTGAGGAAGTGCGCCTGCTCGCCAAGGCGATGTTCGATACCGCCAACGCCAATGAACAGGAAATCGGGCAGGCGCTCGACCGGTTCGTGACGCGCAGCCGCGATGTCAGCGCGCTGGCGATCGGCGCCGACGGCTCCGCATCCGCCGAGGCGCTGATCCGCTTCGCGCTGCTCTCGGCCCTGTCGACCCAGAACGATCCGCCCGGCAAGGCATCCAGGCCTTTCTCGAAGGACAGGGACGGCTTCGTATTGGCCGAAGGGTCTGCCGCGCTCGTTCTCGAGTCCTTGGAGGCGGCGCAGGCGCGCGGCGCGAAGATTCTCGGCGTGCTGCGCGGCTGCGGCGAAAAGGCCGACGACTTCCACCGCACCCGCTCCAAGCCGGACGGATCTCCCGCGATCGCCGCCGTTCGCGCCGCCCTTTCGGACGCCGGCATGGACGTGGGCGAGATCGACTACGTCAACGCCCACGGCACCTCGACGCCCGAAAACGACAAGATGGGGCACCTGTCGCTGTCGACCGTCTTCGGCGAGCGCATGCGGTCGATTCCGATCTCGTCGAACAAGTCGATGATCGGCCACACGCTCTCGGCAGCCGGTGCGATCGAGGCGGCGTTCTCGCTGCTGACGATGCAGGAGGGCGTCATCCCGCCGACCATCAACTACGACAATCCCGATCCGGCGATCGAGCTCGACGTCGTTCCCAACGTCAAGCGCGAACGGCCGGTGGCGAGCGTGCTCTCCAATTCCTTCGGTTTCGGCGGGCAGAACACCTGCCTTGTCATGACCCGCGAACCGGTCTAAGCGGACCCCCTTTCCATCGGGACGTCCCAAGCCCATGCGCGCATTGCAACTCGTCGAGGACCGCAGGCTCGAGACCGTCGAACTGGACCCGCCGCCGCCGCCCGGCCTCGGCGAGGTGACGGTTGCCATCCGGGTCGTGGCGCTGAACCACATCGACGTGTGGGGCTGGCGCGGCATGGCCTTCGCCAAGCGCAAGATGCCGCTGGTGATCGGGGCCGAGGCCTCGGGCGTGGTGGATTCGGTCGGCCCGGGCGTGACGGGCCTGCTTCCGGGACAGCTCGTCTCGATCTACGGCGCGCGCACCTGCGGCCTGTGCCGTCCCTGCCGCGAGGGCCGAGACAATCTTTGCGAACACGTCGCGGGCGTGCATGGGTTCCACTTGGACGGCTTCGCGCAGGAACACATCAACCTGCCGGCCCGCCTTCTCGTGCCCGCCCCTCCGGGCGTGGACGACGTCGGCGCGGCTCTGGCGCCGGTCACTTTCGGCACCGTCGAGCACATGCTGTTCGACAATGCGAAGCTTGAGCCGGGCGAGACCATCCTGGTCCACGCCGGCGGGTCCGGCATCGGCACGGCGGCGATCCAGCTCGCTCGGAAGATGGGATGCACCGTTATCACGACGGTCGGCTCGGACGACAAGATCGAGAAGGCCAAGGCGCTTGGCGCCGACCACGTCATCAACTACCGCACGGACCGCTTCGAGGGCGTGGTGCGCAAGCTGACGAGGAAGAAGGGCGTCGACGTGGTGTTCGAGCATGTAGGCGCCGACACTTGGGCGGGCTCGATGCTGTGCCTGAAGCGCGGCGGGCGGCTGGTGACCTGCGGCTCGACCTCGGGGGTCTCAACCAGCATGAACCTCATGCAGCTCTTCCAACAGCAATTGAAGATCCTGGGTTCCTTCGGCTGCCGCATGGAGAACATGGCCGACGCCATGCAGAAGATGGCGGCGGGACTGGTCGCCCCCGTCATCGACACCGAGATCGGCTTCGACGGGATCGGCGCGGCACTGGAGCGGATGGAAAGCCGCGCGGTCTTCGGCAAGATCGTCCTGCGCGTCTCCTGATGGCGGCGAAGCGCGGCACCATGTTCAGGCCGCTGGCCGCCCGCGCCTCGCGCGGCCTGAAGATAGCGAACTACTGGACGATCGCGCAGCTGTCGCTCGGGCTGCTGAAGACCGTTCGCCTTCTGCCGGCGGACAAGGCGCTGGATTTCCTCGACAATGCGGCGCGGCGCCTCGGGCCGCTGATGGGTCGCCACCGCACCGCCATGTCCAACCTGCGCGCGGCCTATCCCGAGAAGCCGGAAGCCGAACTCGAGGCGATCGCGCGAGACATGTGGGGCAATATGGCGCGGCTGGCGGGAGAATACGTGTTCACCGACCAGCTGATGCGCCGTGAGCCGGGCGCCAAGCTTCCCTCAAACGTGGAGATCGAGGGCGAGGAATTCTTCCTTCGGTTGCGCGACGCCAAGGGCCCGCACATCCTGTTCACGGGCCACGTGGGAAACTTCGAACTCCTTCCCATCGTCGCGGCCGCCTACGGACTGAAGGTGACCGCGCTGTTCAGGGCACCGAACAACCCGTTCCTCGCCGCCGAACTTTTGGAGAAGCGGACCGAGAGCATGGGAGAGCTCGTCGCGTCGGGACGCGGGTCGGCGTTCCAGCTCGCGCGCGTGCTCGAGGCGAACGGCAACGTCGGCGTTCTCGTCGATCAGAAGTTCAGGCACGGCGTTCCCGGAACCTTCTTTGGCCGCCCGTGCGAAACGAGCCCCCTTCTGGCGAAACTCGCCAGGCAGTTCGACTGTCCCGTCCATCCGGCGCGCTGCATCAGGCTGCCGGGGAACCGCTTTCGTCTCGAGCTGCGGGAAGAGCTCGATCTGCCGCGAACGCCGACCGGCACCGTGGACATCGCCGCGACGACGCAGCTTCTCAACGACACTGTCGAGGGCTGGGTTCGCGAACATCCCGGCCAGTGGATGTGGTTCCACAAGCGCTGGAAGCTCACGGGCGGGAAGCGCCGGCCGGGAGCCAGGCCAAGCCCGGCGTCAGTGGAGTGACCCGACAGCCCGGCGAACCGGGCGGCCATCCGCCTTGCGGCGGACGGCCAGCCCTCCCCACCGCCTAGTTGCTGACGACGATCCGCGTGTTGCCCGCACCGACCTCCTTGACCAAGGCATAGAGCTTGGCGGCATTGGCCGTGTCGAGGCGGACGCAACCGTGCGAGGCGGGACGGCCGAGCGACTTCACGTAGTTGGTGCCGTGAATTGCATAACCGCCGCGGAAGAAGATCGAATACGGCATCGGCGACATGTCGTATTTCCGCGAGTACCACATCTTGTGCATGCGGGTCGGGCTGTATTGACCGCGCGGCGTGACGTATCCTTGGCGGGCCGTGGACACACGCCACTTGTAGAGGACGGCGCCGTGCTTCTTCACCGTCATCGTCTGTTCGGACACGTCGATGCTGGCGACCAGGGTTGCCGCGAAGCCGGCGGATGCGGCACCCAGCAGCATCGCTCCCGCCGCGACGATGGTGATCATTGATTTTTTCATCAGCCTGAACCCCAAGCTAAGTTGCAGATGCCGCAACGTAAGGGCTCCGAGCTGAACCGTAAGTGAACAATTTAACAACTCTGTCGCAATGCGTTACCACCGCAAGGCCCGACTCGTGGCTCATGCAATATCCCTGATCCGCGCTTGCAAACCGCTGTTCCGGCTGTTCAATTCTCAGCCATGAACGAACAGCTCTTCCGCGCGATCGAGGCCCGTACCGAGGATCTCGTCGCCCTCACCAGCGATCTCATCCGCTTCCCGACGGTCAACCCGCCCGGCGACGCCTACACGCCCTGCGCGGAGTACGTCGGCGAGCGCATGCGCCAGTCGGGCTTCCAGACGCGGTTCATCCGCGGCGAAGGCACGCCGGGCGATTCCGACCGCTACCCCCGCACCAACGTCGTCGCCCGGCGGGAGGGCCGATCGCCCGGCCACACCGTCCACTTCAACTCTCACATCGACGTGGTGGAGGCCGGCGCGGCCTGGACGCTCGACCCCTTCGCAGGCACCGTACGGGACGGCAAGGTCTTCGGCCGCGGCGCCTGCGACATGAAGGGCGGCCTCGCCGCTTCGATTATTGCCGTCGAGGCGTTCCTGGAAGTCTGCCCGGACTTCCCCGGTGCCATCGAAGTCTCGGGAACCGTGGATGAAGAGTCCGGCGGTTTCGGCGGCGTTGCCTATCTGGCGAGGCTCGGCCTGTTCTCGAAG
>CATMOC010000439.1 GCA_950071955.1 uncultured Mesorhizobium sp.
CCCCTTTGCCGGCGAACCGGCCGACGAGGCCAGAGTGTCGGACCGCCAGAAGGTCGTCATCCTCGGCGGCGGACCGAACCGCATCGGACAGGGCATCGAGTTCGACTACTGCTGCTGCCACGCAGCCTTCGCGCTCGCCGAAGCCGGCTACGAATCCATCATGATCAACTGCAATCCCGAGACGGTGTCAACCGACTACGACACCTCCGACCGGCTCTATTTCGAGCCGCTGACAGCGGAGGACGTGCTGGAGATCCTGCGCGTAGAGAAGGCAGCCGGCACGCTGGTGGGCGTCATCGTGCAGTTCGGGGGCCAGACGCCGCTGAAGCTCGCCGAGGCGCTGGAGAAGGCCGGCATACCGATCCTCGGCACCTCGCCCGACATGATCGACCTCGCGGAAGACCGCGATCGCTTCCAGAAGCTCCTGACCCGGCTCGGCCTCATGCAGCCGCGCAACGGCATCGCCTATTCGGTCGAGCAGGCGCGGCTGGTGGCCGGCGAACTCGGCTTCCCGCTGGTGGTGCGCCCCTCCTACGTGCTCGGGGGCCGCGCCATGCAGATCATCCACTCGGAGGGCATGCTGCAATCCTACCTGCTCGACACGGTGCCGGGCCTGGTGCCGGAGGACATCAAGCAGAAGTATCCCAACGACAAGACGGGCCAGATCAATACGCTCCTGGGAAAGAACCCCCTGCTCTTCGACACCTATTTGTCGGGCGCGATCGAGGTCGACGTGGACTGCCTGTGCGATGGAACCTCCACCTATGTCGCCGGCATCATGGAGCACATCGAGGAGGCCGGCATCCATTCGGGCGATTCGGCCTGCTCGCTGCCGGTCCATTCGCTGGCTCCGTCGCTTGTCGACGAACTGGAGCTCCAGACGGCGGCACTCGCCAAGGCGCTTCACGTCGGCGGCCTGATGAACGTGCAATATGCGGTCAAGGACGGCGATATCTACGTGCTGGAGGTCAACCCGCGCGCCTCGCGCACCGTGCCCTTCGTGGCCAAGACCATCGGCAAGCCCATCGCCAAAATCGCGGCGCGCATCATGGCCGGCGAGAGCCTCGACGACGCCTTCGCGCATTACGGCGACAAGCCGGACCCGCGCGCGCTCGGTCACATCGCGGTCAAGGAGGCCGTCTTCCCCTTCGCCCGCTTCCCCGGCGTCGACACGCTTCTCGGCCCCGAGATGAAGTCGACAGGCGAGGTGATGGGCATCGACACCGACTATGCGCTCGCCTTCGCCAAGAGCCAGCTCGGCGCGGGCGTCGACCTGCCGCGCTCGGGCTGCCTGTTCGTGTCGGTGCGCGACGAGGACAAGGCGGCCGTGCTGCCCCCAGTCAAGCGGCTGGCCGATCTCGGCTTTCGTGTGCTCGCCACCGGCGGCACGGCACGGTTCCTGCGCGAGAACGGCGTCGATGCGGAAAAGATCAACAAGGTGCTCGAAGGACGCCCCCATATCGAGGACGCCATCCGCAACCGCCAGGTCCAGCTCGTCTTCAACACCACCGACAGCCAGACCGCCGTCTCCGATTCGAAGTCGCTGCGCCGCGCCACGCTGATGCAGAAGGTGCCCTACTACACCACCATGGCCGGTGCCGCCGCCGCGGCGGAAGCCATCGCGGCGCTGAAGGCGGGCAGCCTGGAGGTACGGCCGCTGCAGTCGTACTTTTCCTGAGGCGCGGCGCACGACCTCCTTTCCCCACTCGGGCGTTTGCAGGCGCTTGACTTGAAGCCGCGCACGCACCTATATCGCCGCCTGTCGTGGGCTTCGGCCCGCGGGCGGGCGCGTAGCTCAGCGGGAGAGCATTCGCTTCACACGCGAAGGGTCACAGGTTCAATCCCTGTCGCGCCCACCATCCGGAAACTTCCAGTCACCTTCCAGCCTTCCGCCGCGTGACAAGCGCGGCTCCTTCCGCTAGGGTCCGACTCGTCCGGGGCTAAGTCGCCCACTGGTTTGCGGGAGAGAGCCGAAAGGCCGCCGAAGGGGAAATCGCCCGAAATCTCTCAGGCAAAAGAACCGTCAGCCGGAAGGACGCTCTGGAAAGTCGGGGTCATGCCCGCGCCGAAGGTGTAAGCGCAGCCGACAGGGTTCCGGTTGCGCAAGTCTCTCAGGCTTCCGACAGAGGGGCACGAATCGTCCGCATTCCGCGGCCGATCGTGCATGCCTCTGGAGAAGCAATGACCGGCCAGGAAAGCCTCAAAACCCTCCCGCTCGGGGATCTTCACCAACATGCAGGCGCCCGCTTCGGCGGCTTCGCCGGTTGGTCGATGCCGATCACCTATCCGCTCGGCGTCATGAAGGAGCATCTTCACGCACGTCAGAAGGCCGGGCTCTTCGACATCTCCCACATGCGCCTGTTCGTGCTGTCCGGCCCGGACTGCGAGGCAGCGCTTTCGAAATCCTGTCCGCTCGTTCCGGCCGACATCGCCGTCTCGCGCTCCCGCTACACCTTCCTCCTGAACCCGGACGCCGGGATCATCGACGACCTGATCGTCACGCGGCTGGGCGCCGATCGCTTCATGATCGTCGCCAATGCAGGGAACGCGGCTATCGACGAAGCCGAACTGAAGGCGCGCGCGAAGGGGCTTCACGCGGAAATCGAACCGCTCGACCGTGTGTTCCTGGCCCTTCAGGGTCCCGCCGCCGAGGCAGCGCTTGCCCGCGCCGGCGTGGACACCGGCGATCTGCACTTCATGCAGGGCATCGAACCGCGCGAAAACTGGTTCATGTCCCGCTCGGGATACACGGGCGAAGACGGGTTCGAGATCGCCCTGCCCGGAGCCGACGCGCGAGCGTTGGTAGCCATGCTACTCGCCGACGACGACGTCGAGTGGATCGGGCTTGCCGCGCGCGATTCGCTGCGGCTCGAGGCGGGCCTTTGCCTGCACGGGCAGGACATCACGCCCGAAACGACCCCGGTCGAAGCCGGGTTGCTCTGGGCGATCCCCAAACCGCTGCGCGAGGGCGGACCATTCGTCGGCGCAGAAGCCTTGGCTGCGGCGATCGCCACCGGGCCGGCGCGCCGGCGCGTCGGGCTGAAGGCCGAGGGCCGACAACCGATCCGGGCCGGCACGCAACTCATGGATGCAGACGGCGAGCCGACCGGCGAGGTCACTTCCGGCGGCTTCGGTCCGTCGGCCGGCCACCCGGTCGCCATGGGTTACGTCCGCGCCGACCTCGCAGCTCCCGGCACGCAGCTCATCGCCGAGATCCGAGGCAATCGGGTCGGACTTTCCGTCGCACCCCTCCCCTTCACGCCGCATCGCTACCGCAGAGGATGAACCGCATGGCCAAGACCTACTTCACCGAAGACCACGAGTGGATCCGCCTCGACGGCGACATCGCCACGGTCGGTATCACCGATTATGCACAGGAACAGCTGGGCGATCTGGTCTTCGTCGACCTGCCGGAAAAGGGCAAGGAGCTCGCCAAAGGCGGTACCGCCGTTGTCGTGGAATCGGTCAAGGCGGCGTCGGATGTCTACGCGCCCTGCGACGGCGAGATCACGGACGTGAACGAGGCGCTTTCATCCGAACCGGCCCTCGTTAACTCCGCCGCCACGGGCGACGGCTGGCTCTGGAAAATGCGGCTTACCGATCCGTCGCAGCTCGACGGGCTGATGGACGCCGACGCCTACGCCAAGCACGTCGCATAGGGAGAACTCGATGGCCGCCTCGTACCACGCCGCCACCTTCGCCGACCGTCACATCGGCCCGCGCCCGGAAGACGAACGCGAAATGCTGAAGAGGCTCGGCCTCACCTCGCGCGAGACGCTGGTCAGCCAGGCGATCCCGAAGTCGATCCGGCTCGACCGCCCGCTCGATCTGCCTCAGCCGGCCAGCGAAGCCGAGGCGCTGGCCGAGCTGTCGACGATGATGACCAGGAACGTCGTCGCGAAAAGCTTCATCGGCCAGGGCTATCACGGAACCTTCGTTCCGCCCGTCATCCAACGGAATCTGTTCGAGAATCCCGCCTGGTACACGGCCTACACGCCCTATCAGTCGGAGATCAGCCAGGGACGGCTCGAACTGCTCTTCCACTTTCAGACGCTGGTGACCGAACTGACCGGACTGCCCGTAGCGTCCGCCTCGCT
>CATMOC010000440.1 GCA_950071955.1 uncultured Mesorhizobium sp.
CGAGGAGCAGGACCCCGAGGCGAACGAGAAGCACGAGGAGGAGGAGCACGACCGCCGCCTCGGCATCGCCGCGCGCCGAGAGCACGGTTGCCGAGCGCATGCGTGCCAGCACCGGATAGGAGCCGTAGCCTTCCTCCTGCAGCCGCGCGAGTTCGGCCAGCGCTTCGTCCGTCTTGCCCTGGTCGGCGAGCGTCAGGGCCTGCGAGAAGGCGTCACCGGAGGCGTTGGCGCGGCGCTCGGTCCAGTATTCCCACGCTACCCACGCCCCGGTTGCGAGCACCACGACCGCGGCGACGATGATGACATAGGTGCCGTAGCGGTCCCAGAGCGCCCGCGCCTGGTCCTGGCGAAGTTCCTCGTTGACTTCGCGGATGAAACTGTCGTCCGACATTCAATAAAACCGTCGTTTCCTCCCCGCACTTCTCGTCCGGGGTCTTGTTGACTGCGCCTTTTATCCGAAAATGCGCCATATGGAAGGGCGATGGCGGAAAATGCCGCTCAGGCGACCGGCAGGGGCACGGCGCCGAAAAGCCAAAGGTGCAGCCGCCAGATGAACAGAAGATAGAGCGCGATGCCGGCGGCGACCCCTATCGCGTCGTTTCGCACCGGACCCGCCGCCGCGGGGCCATTGTCGCCGCGGCGCTTGGCCGAGATGCGGGCGAGAACGGCCCAGACAAGGAAGCTGCCGAAAAGGAGGATCGAGGCGAGATCGCCGTTCGCGAGCAGATGCGCAAACGCCCATATCTTCACCGCGAGCAGCATCGGGTGTTTCAGCACGGGCTTCAGCCGGCCGGTCGGAACGACCGAGATCATCAGCGAGATCAGGGCGACCAACATCAGCAGCGCCGTGACGTGCTTCATCCAGACCGGCGGTTCGTAAAGAACCGGGGCCGTGGGCCATGCGAGCGAATAGCCCCAGATGATGACGATCAGACCGACAAAGGAAACGAGCGAATAGATGCCCTTCCATGGCTGCTCGCCCATGGCCGCCATCCGCGCCTCGCGCCATGCGGGAGCGAAAATCCGCACGGAATGGATTCCCAGAAAGAGGATCAGCCCCAGGATGAGGATCAGCATGTCGGCCCCGCGGATTGTTGGAGGGGAACCTATCCCGGCCGATGCCGATTGGAAACCGGAAACGTCGCCGCACTCCCCACCCTCGCCACATTTCGCCGTCACGCCTGCGGCATTCCAATCGAGCAGTTTCATAAATGCCTGTATTCCTTCGCGTCCTCGCCTGCCTTGCCGCCCCCTTCTCCCTCGCCTCCCCCGCCGGTTCACACACACCGGATAAGCCGGTCCAATACGTCGTCATCTCGTTCGACGGAGCGCACGAGATTGCGCAGTGGAAGCGCAGTCGTGCGCTCGCGACGGCGACCGGGGCGCGCTTCACCTATTTCCTGTCCTGCGTCTATCTGCTCTCGCCCGAGACAAAGGAAACCTATCGGCCGCCGGAAATGAAGGCCGGCAGATCGAATGTCGGCTTCGCCAGGTCGAGGCAAGAAGTGGCGGAGCGGCTGGAGCAGGTCTGGACCGCGACGGGCGAAGGCCACGAGATCGCCAGCCATGGCTGCGGGCATTTCGACGGCAAGGAGTGGACTCGCGCCGACTGGAAGGCGGAATTCTCCGAGTTCGACCGCATCTTTCGCGACGCCTGGACGATCAACGGCATCGAGCCCGAGCCCGAAGGCTGGCAGACGTTCGCGTCGACCGCCATCCACGGCTTCCGGGCGCCGTATCTATCGACCGGGGACAATCTCGACGCAGCACTCAGGGAGCGCGGCCTCACCTACGATGCCAGCACCGTCTCGCGCGGTCCGGTCTTCCCGGCAGCCAAGAACGGGCTGCGGCATTTCGCGCTTCCGATGGTGCCGGAGGGACCCGAGGAGCGGCGGATCATCGCCATGGACTACAATCTCTTCGTGCGCCATTCCGGCGGCTTCGAGAGAGACGACGCGGACGGCAGCTTCGAGGAGCGCACCTACCGCGCCTTCATGGCGGCGTTCCAACGGCAGTATGACGGGGAACGCATTCCCTTCCAGGCCGGCTTCCACTTCACGCTGATGAACGGCGGCGCCTACTGGCGCGCGCTGGAGCGGTTCGCCGGCGAAGTTTGCATCAGGGCCGACGTCGAGTGCCTCACCTATGCCGACCTCTCCAACCGCCTCGACGAGGCGGCCGAGATGCACGCCGGCGGCTGACGGGCCGATACCTCACGCCGCCGGCTGGTCCTCCGGTGGAACGCCTGCCGCCTCGCGCTCCATGTACCGGCGGTCGATTTCGGGCAGTCCCTCGCCGCTCAGCACCGATTCGAAGGAATGGAGGCGCTTGTATATCGACAGAAGCTCCACGATCGTCGGCCAGGCGTTGACGAGATACTGGAACGACGAACTGACCTGCGTGAACGCCGTCAGGATCTGCTGGAGCAAGCCAAAGGTAATGCGGCCGGCCGCGATCGTCGGGATGAGGATGAAGTACGCGAAGATGTTGTCGGCCTGGATGTAGAACGACCGGGCGACGTTGAAATACATGTAGTGGAAATAGAGGCGGAAATAGTTTTTCCGCACGTTGGCGAAGAGCTCGTGCACCGTCGGCGGCCGGGCGCGGTCCTCGTGGTCCTCGCCGTAGACGAGTTCCTTGCGGTAAGCCGCCTCGACCCGCTGGTTGCGGAACTCGAGGCCGGGCAGCCTGATGCCGACCACCGCCAGGAGAACCGTGCCAAAGAGCGACCAGAAGATAGCGGCGTTGACCAGTGGTGCCGGCACCGCACCAATGATCGGCAGTTCGGTGACGTTCGCGGACAATGCGTAAAGGATCGGCAGGAAGGCGATCAGCGTCATCACCGCATCGACCATCGCGACGCCCAGCCCCTCGACCGTCGAGGCAAAGCGCATCGTGTCTTCCTGGATGCGCTGCGAGGCGCCCTCGATCTTCCTCAGCCGCGGCCAGTGCGCCATGTAGTAGTCGTTCATCGCGGTGCGCCAGCGAAAGATGTAGTGACTGACGAAGAAGCGCGTCGCGACGTAGACCGCGATCCACAGGAAGGCGATCTGGGCGAAGACCAGGATCAGCGCGTAGAGATCGGCCGGCGCCACGGAGGCGGGCGGGGTGAGCGCCTGCTGGACCATGTCGAAGAACGGGCGACGCCAGTTGTTGATGGCGACGCTGACCTGGACGGAAAAATAGGTCGAGAAGAGGATCAGCGCCGAGCCGAGGATCGACCAGTGCGCCCATGGATGCGGCGAGTAGACGTACCAGAACGCGGCGAAGAGGCCCGTCGCGACAACGAAGTAGATGTAGAACCAGAGGAACTCCGGCGCCCAGAAATAATGCGCGCCGACGATGGGAACGGCGTCCGCCGCCGCCGGCGGCATGCCGAACGCGGTACCCAGATCCCGACCGAACATGTACCAGACCGCGACCGCGAAGGCGGTCCAGGCCACGAAAGAGATGAAGAACAGCTTCGGCTTGGGGAAGAACGATACGAACACTGGCGATCATCCTCGGAGAGCGTATGCGGCTGGCGCGCTGGACGGGTCGCCCGGAATCAGGCGGCCGTTGCCGGCGGACTTAGGCCATCATCGTTAGCCGCGAATGGTTGGTATGCAAAGTTACAGTTTTGTCGGGTTCGCAGCGCTCTACCGCCGCGCCCCGCCCGCAGACCATGCGATCGCTCCGGCGCAAAGCAGTGCAAGCGCGCCCCCGAAGGACGGCGCCGCGAAGCTGCCGGTCCAGTCGGCGCCATAGCCGGCAGCGATCGGCCCTAGAATCTGGCCGGTCCCGAAGGAGGCGGTCATCAGCGCCAGCGCGCGCCGGGGTGCCGCTGCCGCCAATTGCCGGCCGGCCTGGAGAGCGACTATCTCTCGGCGGTGGACCGGCTTCCCAGTCTTTCTTATCTGACCATGGGAGATCTGGAGAACCCCGGCCCCGCCGGTGTATCCCTATGGAAAATAGAGCCTACCGATCCTTACTGCGAGGCTCTGAGGACGGCCCGAGAGCTGGAGATTCCCGTCCACTTCGTGGACACCATCGAACCCAACTATCCGTCCGGGTGGGATCGTCTCCCCGATCCCTACTGCCTGCACGCCATCGGGCT
>CATMOC010000441.1 GCA_950071955.1 uncultured Mesorhizobium sp.
GCCGTCGGGCCGCACCGCAACAGGAGGAGACCGACCTCCAGGTTCGCAATTTCCGCTCCGTGCCGGGTCAGGCGCGCGTCGAATCCCCCGCGCCCCGGCCGCCGCCGGGAAGCCGCGTCCAGCGCGAGGCCCAGACCAGCCTGATCGAGGCCGACAGCTTCGAGATGCCGTCGCTGCACTTCCTCGCCGAGGCGAAGAACGTGGTGCGCGACGCCAGCCTGTCGACGGAGGCCCTGGAGCAGAACGCGAGACTGCTGGAAGGCGTACTCGAGGATTTCGGCGTCAAGGGCGAGATCATCCATGTGCGCCCGGGTCCGGTGGTCACGCTCTACGAACTGGAGCCGGCTCCAGGCATCAAGTCGAGCCGCGTCATCGGGCTGGCCGACGACATCGCACGTTCGATGAGCGCCATCGCCTGCCGCGTCGCCGTCGTTCCGGGCCGCAACGCCATCGGCATCGAACTGCCGAACGCCAAGCGCGAGACCGTCTATCTGCGTGAGATTCTCGCCAGCCGCGACTTCGAGCAGTCCAAGGCCAAGCTGGCGCTGGCGCTCGGCAAGACGATCAACGGCGAGGCGGTGATTGCCGACATCGCAAAGTTCCCCCACCTGCTCGTCGCCGGTACCACCGGCTCGGGCAAGTCGGTCGCGATCAACACCTTCATCCTGTCCATCCTCTACCGGATGAAGCCGGAGGACTGCCGGCTGATCATGATCGACCCGAAGATGCTCGAACTCTCCGTCTACGACGGCATTCCGCACCTGCTCACCCCCGTCGTCACCGATCCGAAAAAGGCGGTCGTGGCGCTGAAGTGGACGGTGCGCGAAATGGAGGACCGCTATCGCAAGATGTCGAAGGTAGGCGTCCGCAACATCGACGGCTTCAACCAGCGCGTGGCGCAGGCGCAGAAGAAGGGCGAAGGCATCTCGCGCACGGTCCAGACCGGCTTCGACCGCGAGACCGGCGAGGCGGTCTACGAGACGGAGAACCTCGACCTCTCGCCGCTGCCCTACATCGTGGTCATCATCGACGAGATGGCGGACCTGATGATGGTGGCGGGCAAGGACATCGAGGGCGCGGTCCAGCGCCTGGCGCAGATGGCGCGCGCGGCCGGCATCCATGTCATCATGGCGACGCAGCGCCCCTCGGTCGACGTCATCACCGGCACGATCAAGGCGAACTTCCCCACCCGCATCTCCTTCCAGGTGACCTCCAAGATCGACAGCCGCACCATTCTCGGCGAGATGGGCGCCGAGCAGCTGCTCGGCATGGGCGACATGCTCTATATGGCCGGCGGCGGGCGCATCCAGCGCGTGCACGGGCCCTTCGTCTCCGACGACGAGGTAGAGAAGGTCGTCGCCCACCTGAAGCTGCAGGGCGTGCCGGAATACCTGGATTCGATCACCGAGGACGACGACGACGAGGGCGGCTCGTCCGGCGCGGCCAGCAGTGGCGGCGATGCCGGCAGTATGGACGATTCCGACGATCCCTACGACCAGGCGGTCTCGGTGGTCTTGCGGGATGGCAAGGCCTCCACCAGTTATATCCAGAGACGCCTGGGCATCGGCTACAATCGCGCTGCCTCGATCATCGAGCGCATGGAGAAGGAGGGGATCGTCGGTCCCGCCAACCATGCGGGCAAGCGCGAGATTCTCGTTCCGACCGAGGAAGAGACCTACTGAGCCATGCCTCAGCCCAACTAACGCCGCAGTCGCTCCCTAGGCGCAGCGGCATGAACAGGAGAATCGGAACCATGACCGCATCGTCCCCCGCGCGTCCGAACCGCTTCCGCCGCGCTATGTCGGCCCTCGTCCTCGGCATCGCCGTCGCCGGATCGGCGCTGCTAGCCATGCCGATGACCGAAAGCGCGGCCCAGGCGGCGACCATCGCGGACGCGCAGAAGATCGCCGACCACTTCTCTAGCGTCCGCACCATGTCGGGCGAGTTCGTCCAGTTCGGACCGCGCGGCGAGCAGACGGGCGGAAAGTTCTTCATCGAGCGGCCCGGCAAGATCCGCTTCAACTACGAGGCGCCATCCGGCTTCAAGGTGATTTCCGACGGCGATTCCGTGGTCATCAACAATGCGAAGCTGAATACCTGGGATCTCTATCCGCTGTCGAAGACGCCGCTCAAGCTTCTCCTCGACAACCGCATCGACCTCTCGGGAAACAAGGTGCGCAGCGTCAAGCAGGACGAGGACCTCACCACGATACAGTTGCAGGACAAGTCGGTCTTCGGCGATTCGACGATCACGATGATGTTCGATCCCAAGTCCTACGACCTGCGGCAGTGGACCATCACCGACGCGCAGGGCAAGGACACGACCGTGATGATCTTCAACGTCCAGCAGGGCGTGAACCTCGACCCGGGCGTCTTCAAGATCGACTACGACTACATCTCCGAGAACACCGGACAGGCGACGGGCAGGCGCTGAGCTCGGCCTGACTCCGAACGTTCGACAGCGAACTCGGCCGCATGACGGCGCGGAAACCCTCCGCGCCGCTTGTCTTTCGGGCCGGCGGCTGACATTGCTGCCGCGACATTCAACGAACCCGCCGCCGCATGCCCCTTTGCATCGCCACCTGGAACATCAACTCGGTACGCCTGCGCCTCCCGATCGTGGAGAAGTTCCTGCGCGAGCACCAGCCGGACCTTCTCTGCTTGCAGGAAACGAAATGCCCCGACGATCTCTTCCCGGTCGAGGCCTTCCATGCGCTCGGCTATCCCTTCGTGGCGATCAGCGGGCAGAAGGGCTATCACGGCGTGGCCACGATTTCCCGGCGCCCGGTCGAGGTGACCGAAAAGCGTGAATTCTGCCGCAAGGGCGACTGCCGCCACATCGCGACGCGCTTCGAGGCCGGCGACAGGTCGGTCCTCCTGCACAATTTCTACGTTCCGGCCGGCGGCGACGAACCCGATCCGGAAATCAATCCGAAGTTTCGGCACAAGCTCGACTTCATCGAGGAGATGCGCGATGTCGCCGCCGCCCGCGACGGTTCGGACGCGTCGATCCTGGTGGGCGATCTCAACATCGCTCCGCTGGAGGAGGACGTCTGGTCCCACAAGCAGCTTCTCAAGGTCGTCAGTCACACGCCGGTCGAGACCGAGGGACTGGAATCGATGCGCGTGGGCGGCGGCTGGCAGGACCTCATGCGCATCCACACGCCGCCGCCGGAGAAGATCTACACCTGGTGGAGTTACCGCGCCCGCGACTGGCAGGCGGCGGATCGCGGCCGCCGGCTCGATCACGTCTGGTCGTCGGAAAACCTCGTCGAAAGCCTGCGCGGAATAGAGGTACTGAAGGAGGCACGCGGCTGGGAAAGACCTTCGGACCACGTCCCGGTCATCGCGCGGTTCGTGCTCGACTGATCCGCCTCAGCGCGTGAAGCGCGACCCTTGCGTCGGCGTCGCGATACCGCAGACCAAGCCGCTTTCCAGGCGAAGACCGCACGCCTCGACCATCCGCCGCGATGCAGCGTTGGTCGCCGAGACCAGCTCGTAGATGTGGGTCGCCGTGAGACGCTCGAACACGCGCGAGATCATCAGCGCGTTGACGTAGTTGCCGAACCCCTTGCCACGCAGGGTATCCGCGACCGCGACCAGGCCTCCCCAAGCATACCGGTGGAAGTCGCTGTGGGAATTGTGCGGCATGTAGCCATGGGCGACGGCCACGACATTCCCGTCGGCGTCTCCGATGGCCGTGGTCGCAGCGGGACCGATGGCTCCGACCAGCATGGAACCCGAGAACGGAGCCACACCGGCGGCGCTCATGATCGACTGGATGCGTTGCGTGCGTTCGCCTGTCGGATCGATTGGGCTCTCGAGCTCGAACAGGCCGGCCGGCAGGCTGCGTGACAGTATCCGTTTCGACGCCAGGAGCGCGGTGGACCGGTCCGCCAGGAAGACGTCCCAAGTATCCAAGCGATAGCCCCGTTCGGCCAGGCGGTCCTTGAGTCCGGCCACCTCGTCGACGGAAATGAGTCGAAAGCCGCAGATGCCGTCGCGATCGAGGTACTCGTCGATCCGTTCCCATCCGAGCTTTGCCGGATCATCGCAGCCCATCGTGCGACCGGTCTGGCATGCCCC
>CATMOC010000442.1 GCA_950071955.1 uncultured Mesorhizobium sp.
TCTCGCGGCGCAGGATGCCCGACACGTCGACGTCGACATGCTCTCCCATGGTTCGCACGGTGCGCGGGTTGGCGGTGATCTTGATCACCGGCACGATCGGATTGCCGATCACGTTGCCCTGTCCCGTGGGGAAGGTATGGATGACGTAGCCGCCCGCCGCCATAAGAGTCACGCACTCGGCCGCAGCCGAGGAAGAATCCATGAAATAGAGCCCCTCGCCCGATTTCGGCGCTTCGGCCGGCTTGAGAATGTCGATGTATCTCGACGTCCTGCCGATCTTCTCCAGGTTGCCCAGCGCCTTTTCCTCGATGGTCGTCAGTCCGCCCTCGATATTGCCCTTGGTCGGTTGGCTTTCCGACAGGTCGTCGGTCTTGTGCGCTTCGATCACGTCCTCCTGGTAGGCCTTCCACATCGCGTACCAGCGCTCGCCGACCTCCGGATTGATGGCGCGTGCCTTGGCGATGTGTTCGGCGCCGGTGATTTCCGATGTCTCGCCGAAGCATCCGTAGATGCCTTCCGGCAAGAGCTTGTCGTACATGTTGCCGACCGTCGGGCAGGAGCCGAGCCCGGTCGTCGTGTCGCTCTCGCCGCATTTGGTCGAAATCCAGAGTTCCGAGATCGAGCACTCCTCGCGCTGGAGTTCGGTGGCGTAGTGCACGAACTCCTTCGCCTTCCGGCTCGCGTCCATGATCGTCTTCAAGTCGCCATTCTGCTCGATGGAGAAGCCCGCCACCGGCTTGCCGGTCGCCGCGATGCCGTCGACGATCCGCTTCGTCCAGCCCGGCTCGATGCCGATGACCCCCACCGCCGCAACGTTCGGATTTGCGCCGGTGCCGATCATGGTGCGGAAGAAGAGGTCGAGGTCCTCGCCGAATTGCAGCCGGCCATAGGCGTGGGGCAGCGCGACCGTGCCCTTGATGTTGTTCGCCACCGCCTCGCAGGCGGCATTGGAGATGTCGTCCACCGGCAGGATCACCACATGGTTGCGCACCCCGACGCGGCCATTGTCGCGCCGGTAGGCATGAACCGTCATGTTGGAGTATCTCGACGCCATCGGCCGCCTTTCCCTTCTGTCGAACCGCTCCGGGACGCGCGGGTGCCGCCGCGCGCCGCCGGGAGCCTCACCAGCGCTTCGTCTTGAGATTGTGGACGTGGACGTGCTCGCCCTTCCTCACGTCAGCGACGAAGCGGCCGATGTCCTCGCCATACTTGATGGCAGTCCCGCCGTTCACCAGATCGTCGAGCGCCACCTTGTGGCCGATCGGGACGTCGGCCTTCGCCTCGATCTCGAAGGAGGAATTGTCCGCCGTTACCACCGCCAGCATCCTCGTCCCGGCCTTCAATCCTTCCACGACGACGACGCCGACATTGTCGTTGTGCTCGTGGACGAGAAGGTGGGGAATGCTCATGACGACGGTCCGGCGGTAAAGGAGTCTTATATAAGACATAAGATACGAAATGATAGCGGAGTCAATCGCGACACGCTAACAAGGAGGCCGTTCCGAGACTGGAAGACGAGCATGGATCAGAACGGCGCCGTCGCGCCTTTTCCCTACAGACCCCTCTACGTGCAGGTTAGGGACCAGTTGGTGCGCCGCCTCATCGAAGGTCAATGGCAGCCGGGCCAGGTCATTCCTTCCGAAATGGAGCTCGCGCGCGAGGTCGGGGTGAGCCAGGGGACCATCCGCAAGGCGCTCGATGCCATGACCGCCGAGAACCTCCTGATCCGCCGCCAGGGCCGCGGCACCTTCGTCGCAAGGCCCGAGGAAAGCCGGATCCTGTTCCAATTCTTCCGGCTCGTCCCCGACGGCGGGGACGTCACCTTTCCAAGTTCGCGGATTCTTGCAAGCCGCTCGGAAGCGGGCGGAGGCCGCGAGACTACCGCCTTGGGCATCGCCGAGGGCGACGAGATATGGCGCATCGACCGCGTCCGCTCGCTCGCCGAGACGCCGTCGCTGGTCGAGACGATCTGGCTGCCGGCAGCGCGCTTTCCGGGTTTCGGGGACCTCGCGGAGGTCCCGAACAATGTCTACGGCCTCTATTCGGAACGCTGGGGCATCACCATCGCGCGGGCGAGCGAGAAGCTGAAGGCTGTCGCCGCCACCTGCGCAGAGGCGCCGCACCTGCGCTGCGAGGTCGGGGCGCCGCTACTGGAAATCACCCGCGTTGCGCTCGACCTCGAAGGCAAGCCGGTGGAACTGCGCGTTTCGCGCTGCCTCACCGGCACCATCCATTACCGCTCGGAGCTTGGCTGAGGTCGCCTGCCACTCATTCCTTTGAGGGGAAGGACCGTCGACCATCCGCCGACCTCTTGCACGAAGAGGCGTCGTCGACCGTCCGTCAACCGAAGATCGCGTGCAGAACCGTGATCCAGAAGGCGGTCGTCGCGACGCCGAGCCCGGTCGCGATGGTGATCATGTTGGAGGCGAGCGCCTGGCCGGTGCCGAATTGCACGGCGATGAGGTAGCAGTTGACGCCTGCCGGCAGCGCCGCCGTCAACACCACCACCGAAGCCGCGAGCGGCGGCAGGCCGAAGAGCAGCACCATGCCGAGCGCGATCGCCGGCATGACGAAGAGCTTCAGCGCCGCCAGCGCGAACCCCGCCCGAAGATTCCCCGATATGCCATAGCGGCGCAGTCCGAGCCCCATGGAGAACAGCGCGAGTGGGCCGGCAATGTTGCCCAGCCCGTCCACGAAACGCGCCGCGAGCGAGGGCAGCGGCAGGCCGGTCAATCGCCACGCCAGACCGCACACGATGCCGACGATCAGGGGATTGGTTGCGAGCTTGCGCACGAAATCCCGCAGCAGCGCGACTGGCCGAAACCCTTTCTCCCCGCCCTCGAGGATCGCGAAGATGATGATCGTCGCGGCCATCATGATCCCGAGATGCACCGAGACGATCAGCGCCAGCACCTCGAAGCCGGCCTGACCATAGACGCCCATCACGAGCGGAAGTCCGAGCAGGACCGTGTTGGAGAAGGAAGAGGAAACACCGCCGACCACACCCGCGCGCGCATCGCGCCCGAAGACCCGGGTGGTCACGAGATGTCCGATCGTCCAGGCGAGCGCCACCGCGGAGAAGTAGGTCGCCCAGAGCGACCACGGCGCCGCGCCATGGAAATCCGCCGAGAGCATGGTGCGGAAGAGGAGCAGCGGCAGCGCCACGCCGACGGCGAACTCGCCCAGCGCGTCGCCGATCTCGGCGCGCAGATAGCCAGTCACCCCGGCGAGATAGCCGATGGCGACGAGACCGAAGATGAAGAGAGCGGCTTCGACCTGGGGGGACATGCCAAGCGTGATAGGCGAAGGCGGAAGAGCCGGCAATCGGCGATCTCGCCCTGCTCGTCCGCGTCGCCACCCGGCCAGCACCGCCATCGATCGCTCGGCCTTGGGGGGAAAGGGATGCAGTTAAACCCCGTCCGCTGCACTTGCAGTAGGAAGGTGTTGAAAAAAAATCGGGGCGGCCGCTTCCGGCGGCCGCCCCGACCGCGATCGTCAGTCTATTCGAGCGCGCTCTGCTGCATCACGCCACCCGTGACGGACGGCGCGCCCGAAGCCCCGCCCGTTGTGGTGGATGCACTGGGCGCGATGAAATTGTAGTCGTTATATGCCCACACTCCCCCATACAGCGTCCAGAGCCGCATGTAGATGGTCTGGCCGTTGAAGTTGTTGAAGGTGAACGTGTTCGAGGTACTCGTCCCCTGGGACGCGCTGTAGTAGTTGGAACCACCTACCGTAGAACCAAAGTAGATCCAGTACTGCGAGGCGCCGCTGACCGACGACCATTGGAATGTAGTCGTCTTGGCCAGCTTGCTTCCGTTGGCTGGCGAGATAAGGACAGACTTCGTCCCGCCGCCGCCGGCCTTGTAGGTGTAGTCGTTCCACTGCCAGCTTCCGCTGATATACGACCACAGCCGCACGTAGATCGTGCCGCTGGACGGCAGGCCCGATACGGTCTTCGACGTGCTGGTGCCCTGGCTGGCCTGGTAGATGTTGTACGAGCCGACGCCGGTCGAGCCGACATAGAGCCAGTACTGCGAAACGCCACTACCCGTGGTCCATATGAACGTCGCAGAGGACCCGAG
>CATMOC010000443.1 GCA_950071955.1 uncultured Mesorhizobium sp.
GCGATACGATCTTCGCGGACTTCGGTCCCCATGGTTCGGTGAGCTGCCACTTCGCCTGATGGGCACGCCCGGTCGATCGCCTCGCCGCACGCGGCCGAGCTTGCACTGCCCGAGCCGTATGTCCTAGACGGGGCGAACCGAACCGACGCGGAAACGCCGACATGCCGAAGACCCCGGCCGAACTCCTCGCCTATCTGGACGAAATCGGCATTTCGACCACCACCGTGGAGCATCCGCCGCTGTTCACGGTCGCCCAGTCGCAGGCCCTGCGCGGGCAGATCGCCGGCGCGCACACCAAGAACCTGTTCCTGAAGGACAAGAAGGGGCGCTACTTCCTGCTCGCGGTCGGCGAGGAGGCCGAGGTCGACCTCAAGACCATCCACCAGATCATCGGCGCGAGCGGCCGGGTTTCTTTCGGCAAGCCTGACGCGCTTCTGGACCTGCTGGGCGTACAGCCGGGTGCCGTCACCGCATTCGGCGTGATCAACGATACCGAAGGGCGGGTTACGCTCGTGCTTGACCGGGAGCTGATGCAGAATGCGATCGTGAACTGCCATCCGTTGACAAACGAAGCGACGACGTCGATCGCGAGCGGCGATCTTCTTCGTTTTGCCGAGGCGACGGGACATGAGCCGCTCGTCTTGAACGTGACCGACGCGATGCCACATTGAAGGCGATTTTCGAGTTAACCGGAAAGCCAGACCTATGAACAGCAGGGACAATCCGTTCGCCGGGCAGAGCGGCGGCTACGACATCAGTTTCGGAACGCAGCCTCCCGCGGCCCGGCAGCCGGCTCCGCCGTCCCCCGCGAATGGAGCTTCGGAGCTGATCAAGGACACGACGACCGCCGGGTTCACCGCCGACGTGATCCAGGAATCGCGGAATCAGACCGTTCTCGTCGATTTCTGGGCTCCGTGGTGCGGTCCATGCAAGCAGCTGACGCCAGTGCTCGAAAAAGTGGTCCGGGAGGCGCGCGGCGCCGTAAAGCTGGTCAAGATGAACATCGACGACCATCCTTCCATCGCCGGCCAACTCGGGATCCAGTCCATCCCGGCGGTGATCGCGTTCCGCGACGGACGCCCCCTGGATGGATTCATGGGCGCGTTGCCGGAGAGCCAGGTGCGCGAATTCGTTAGGAAGGTCGGCGGCAAGGCGCCCGATCCGCTGGCGGAGGCACTGGAGCAGGCTTCCGCGGCTCTTTCAGCCGGCGATCGCGACACGGCGGCGGCGATCTACGGCAGCGTGCTGGAAGCCGTGCCCGGCAATCCGGTCGCGGTCGGCGGGCTGGCGGGGATATTGCTGGATGCCGGCGACGTCGACGCGGCGAAGGGGCTTCTCGCCGAGGTGCCGGCCGAGGAGAAGGAGCCGCCGGAATTGGCGAGCGTTCGGGCGCGCATCGCGCTGGCGGAGGAGGTCAGCGCCATCGGCGATCCGCACCGGCTCGTCCAACGGCTGGAAGCGGACCCGCAGGACCACGATGCCCGCTTCGATCTCGCATTGATCCAGAACGCGCAGGGAGACCGAATGGAAGCGGCCGAAAATCTGCTTTCCATCGTTCGCGCCGACCGGGGCTGGCGCGACGATGGCGCGCGCGCGCAGCTTTTGAAGTTTTTCGAGGCATGGGGCATGACCGACCCCGCGACGCTGTCGGCGCGGCGCCGGCTTTCTTCCCTTCTCTTTTCGTGAGGGCGGGGTTGCTTCCGATATGTCCGTTGCGCTTTGCGCGAACTGTTCCATATCGGTAGGTGCGAGAGCGAAGAGGAAGAACAGGCGTGCAGGCGGGTAATGCCCATTACAGGAAGATCGGCGATCTGCCCGAGGTCGTGCCCGTCTTTCCGTTGTCGGCGGCCCTCCTGCTGCCGAGCGGACGGATGCCCCTCAACGTCTTCGAGCCGCGCTACATCGAGATGATCGACGATGTGATCGCCGGCAGTCGCCTTATCGGCATGATCCAGCCGCGGCTGGATGGAGGCATGAGGCCCGACGGCGAGCCCGAACTCTGCGAAGTCGGATGTCTGGGCCGCCTGACCTCCTTTGCCGAGACCGGCGACGGGCGCTATCTCGTCGCACTTCAGGGCGTGTGCCGTTTCCGGGTGGTCGAGGAGATCGCCTCTCGGGCGCCTTTCCGGAAATGCCGGATCATGGTGTTCGCAGGTGATCTCGATCTCGAAAAGGAAGCTGCCGACGTCGACCGCGAGGCCCTGTTGAAGGCATTCCGAGCCTATCTCGCGGCGAACGACCTCGAGGCGGACTGGAACAGCATCAGCCGGGCGGAGAACGCGACGCTCGTCAACGCGCTCTCGATGATGGCGCCATACGGCGCCAGCGAGAAGCAGGCGTTGCTGGAGGCGCCGGACCTCAGGACGCGTGCCGAGACCCTGATCGCCATCACCGAGATGGCGATGGCGCGGGAAGGCGACGGCTCGGGCGCAAGCCTGCAATAGCCGAGGAAGTGAACATGGCCGCGAGCGAGAGAACCGCCAGGATCGATCCGAAGCTCCTCGAACTTATGGCGTGTCCGATGACCAAGGGGCTGCTGACCTACGACGCGGAAAAATCGGAGCTGGTATCGAAGTCGGCCATGCTCGCCTACCCGGTGCGCGACGGTATCCCGATCATGCTGGCTTCGGAGGCGCGTTCGCTGAGAACGGATCAACCCGGCCCGACACCAAAGAAGAGTTGAGCGGGAAAAGCCCTTCCCGGCCACCGCATTCTGCGCGATGGGGGGGAGCTCAATGGAAGTTCCGGCCCTTGGGCATCGCCGAGCCGGAGCGTTTCGCCAGATCCTGATAGTCCTGGCGCAGGCCCGGAACCTCGTGGATGAGCTGCGCCAGCCGCGATCCCTGTGGCATCTTTTCCCGCAGTTCCACCACGGGCCGCTTGACCTCGTCAGCGTTGGCAAGGCCGTCGATGAGATGCGCCTCCTCCGAAAGCGTGCCGAGCCAGGCGGAAATGTCCTCGACGTGATCGGCCACGACATGGATGACGCCGGATTCGGATTGCACCTTTCCTCGGACCCTGACCAGCCGCGCTCCCAGAACCACCGAACGGAAGCGCTCGAAGACCTTCGGCCAGACGATGATGTTGGCCACCCCCGTCTCGTCCTCGATGGTCATGAAGATGACGCCCTTGGCTGAGCCGGGACGCTGGCGGACGAGCACGAGGCCCGAAACGTCCGCTCTCGTGCCGCTGCGAATGGTTTCGAGCCTGGAATTCGGCACCACCCGCTGCCCATGGAGCCGGTCGCGCAGGAAGGCGACCGGGTGGGCCTTCAGCGACAGGGTCAGCGTGCGGTAGTCGTGGATGACGTGTTCGCCGAGCGGCATCGGCGGCAGGCGCATCTCCGGCTCGTGATCGGCGAGCGCGACGTCGGGATTGTCGAGCAGGGGCAGGAAGCCGCTGGCGCTGGTGTCGTCCAGCGCCTGCACGGCCCAGAGCGCCTCGCGGCGGTCGAGGCCGAGCGAGCGGAAGGCGTCCGCCCTGGCGAGCCTGGCGATCGTGGCTTTCGCGAGTCCCGAGCGCAGCCACAGATCGCGCACCGAATCATAGCCGCAGCCTCGCCGCCCAACGAGCAGATCCATCTCGTCCTGCCGCAAGCCCTTGATCTGGCGCAGGCCCAGGCGCACGGCGTGGCAGGTCTGGATGACGCCGCGCATTTCGGCATGCCGGCCGGCGATGCGTGCGGGCTCGAACGCAGCCTTCTCGAGCGTGCAGTCCCAGAAGGAATGGTTGATGTCGGGCTCGCGGAGCTCCACGCCATGCTCGCGTGCATCGCGCACCAATTGCGAAGGCGCATAGAAGCCCATGGGTTGCGAATTGAGGATCGCCGCACAGAAGACGTCCGGATAGCGCGCCTTGAACCAGCACGAGGCATAGACGAGCAGCGCGAAGGACGCGGCGTGGCTTTCGGGAAAGCCGTATTCCCCAAAACCCTCGATCTGCTTGAAGCAGCGCTCGGCGAAATCCCGCTCGTAGCCCCTGGCGATCATGCCGTCGATCATCTTCTGCCGCAGCGTGCCGATCGTGCCGACGCGGCGGTACGTCGCCATGGCGCGGCGCAGCTGGTCGGCCTC
>CATMOC010000444.1 GCA_950071955.1 uncultured Mesorhizobium sp.
TTCAGACGTGTGCTCTTCCGATCTGCGAGCGACGCTGAAGAACGTCGCGGCAACCAGCGTGACGGCGCCCAAAACGATCAGATGGACCGCGGAATCCTGGTTGATGAAGGAGGATGCGCTCGACAGCGACTGCACCAGTGCCGCCCCCGTCAGGACGGAGATGACCGAGCCGCGTCCGCCGGCAATCCGGGTGCCACCCAGCACCACGGCGGTGATGCTCATCAGCGTGTAGTCGATGCCGGTGGCGGGCGACCCGATGCCGACCTGCCCGGCAAGTATCAGGCCGGCGATCCCGGTCAGCAAGCCGGACAGGACGAAGGCCAGCATGATGTGCCAGTTGACCCGGATGCCGACCCGCGCCGCGCCCGTCGGATTTGACCCGACGGCGCGCAGCCGCCGCCCGAGCCTGGTGCGGAAGAGGATGAACTCGAACGCGATGACGGTGACCATCATAGCGATGAAGCCGGCCGGCATGCCGAGCCACGTCGACTGCGCGACATCCGAAATGGCGTCGGTGATCGTCCCGGCTGCCTGTGGCCTGAGCACCAGCGACATCCCCTGCAGGCCGATGAAGGTGGCGAGCGTGACGACGATCGCCGGAATGTTCAGCCAGGTGATCAGCCAGCCCTGAACGACTCCGAATGCGGCAGTGAGCGCCAGGATCAGGATGACGCCCACGATCGTCTCACCCACGGGTGCGCCATCGGGCGTCAGAAAGGACGCGAGCACGACCACGAATCCCGCAAGCGCACCGACAGACAGGTCAATGCGGCCGACGATGATGGTCCCCAGCTGTGCGATCGAGAGAAAAGCCAGGATCGAGAGGAAGGTCAGCATCGTTTCGATGTTGAACGGCGAAAGGAAGTACTCGCTGATCGAAGCGGTACCGAGAAGGACGATGGCGGTCAGGACCGCCAGCACGGCCGCCGGAAACCGGTCCGCCGCCAGGATGCGGCGCAGGGGCGAGTCATCCTCCCCCGTCCGGACCGGGCCGTCGGCGCGAGAAACCGTCGCCGTCAGGTTAGCCTCGGTGATCGCGGCGTCGGTGAGGTTCTCGCCTTCGAGTTCCTTGACGATCTGGCCCCGCGCGAAGACGCAGACGCGATCGCACAGACCCTCGAGCTCGATGCCGTCCGAGGAGGATACCACTACCGCGACGCCGCTGTCGGCGAGCTTGCGCAGATGTTCGTATATCTCGGCGCGCGCGCCGACATCGACACCCTTGGTCGGCTCGTCGATGATGATGACCTTGGGTTCGCCGGCAATTTCGCGCCCGATCAGCAGCTTCTGCTGATTGCCTCCGGAAAGTTCGGAAGCCCTGGTGTCGTCGTCATCCTTAATGCGATAGCCGGTGTAGACTCCGAGCCGGCTCATCACGTCCGCCGTCAAGGCAAGATCGCGCTTGCGGTTGACCACCCCCGCCGTGGAAATGCGATCCAGGGCGCCGATGCCGACGTTCTCGCGCAGTTTCAGGGTCAGGAACAGGCCTTCCTCGTGGCGGTCATCGGTGACGAAACCGACGCCCGCTTCGCGGGTCGCTGCCGCCGAGGTGCCCTCGACCGGCTTTCCTGCAATCCTCACCGATCCGGCGGAGCGCTTCTCCAGCCCCGCAATGGTGCGCAGGAACGCGCGCTGACCCTCGCCTTCGACGCCGGTCACGCCGACGATCTCCCCGGCGCGCGCCGCAAAACTGATGTTCGTGAAGCCAGGCCCGGAGAGATTCTCGACTTCGAGCCTGATCTCCCCGACGTCCTTCGCCTTGCGGGGAAAGACCTGGTCGAGCGGGCGTCCCGCAATCAGGGTAACGATCTCGTCGGTCGTAATCCGCGAAGCGGGCCGGCTGTCGATCGACATTCCGTCGCGGAGCACCGTTATGTGGTCGGCGATCTCCCGGATTTCGTTGAGCCGGTGCGAAACATAGACGATGGCCACACCTTCGTCGCGCAACTGTCTGATCAGCTTGAAGAATTTGTCGATGTCCGCCTGCTGGAAAGGCTCGGTCGGCTCGTCGAAAAATAGCACCTTGGGCTTGGATGCGATCGCGCCGGCGATCTCGATGATGTGAAATTGCGCCAGCGTCAGGTCGCGTACGCGCGCATCCAGCGACATGGCGTGCTGGTCGGAAGCCACCGACGCGAGCAGCCGCGCCGCCTCCTCGCGACTTGTCAGTCCGGGCGCAGCCAGCTGGAGGTTCTCCATGACCGTCATTTCTTCGGCAAGTTCGGGATGCTGGAACGTGACCGCCACGCCGGCGCGATGCAGCTTCTTGGCGGTCGGGCGCTTGATCTCCTTGCCGCCGACGCGAATGACGGCAAAGTCGGGACGAACGGCGCCGGCCGCGATGGAGATGAGGGTGGACTTGCCCGCGCCGTTTTCCCCGACGACGGCGTGCACCTGGCCGCGGCGAATATTGAGGCTGACCGCCTTGAGCGCCTGCACGGGGCCGTAATACTTGGTCGCCCCCACGATCCCCATGACAGGGGCGCCCATCAAGTTGCGCTTGCCGGTGCTCATTCTGTGATTTCGAGTCTTTTCTTCAATCTCAGATAGAATGTGCGCCAGCGTGTCCTCGTTTCCGGCGAAACGTCCAGCAGTCTCTTCAGCCCCAGTCGGGTCAACGTGTTCACGTAGATCATGCGGATCCTGAATTCGACATCGGGCTTGGTGACCCAGAATTTGAAACGGATCCATTCGAACTTGATCCGCCGGCCGGCTTCCACGACGCCGACGCTGGCGATGATGATGATGGCCTGAACGATGTTCTGGGCAGCCGTCTCGAAGCCCACGGCGAGAACGAGCTGGCCGAGATAGGTGAGAAAGAGCGCACCGACGATCGTGGCGGCGATGCTGCCGCGCAGGCCGCCGCCGATCGGGTTGCCGCCCACGACGACCGCCGCGACCGTCGCCAGCAGATAGGGCATGCCGCTGAACACCGTCGGCGACAGGACGTAGCCCGCCAGGAGCACGCCCGCAGCGGCGTAACAGAATCCTCCCAGCGCATAGGTGGCGACGCGATAGGCATCGAGCGGGATGCCGACGGTCAGAGCCGCGTCCGGATTGACGCTGGTGGCGATGAAGCGCCGCCCGATGGTGGTCTTCTCAAGCAGGAATATCGCGATCGCGGCAATCACGATCAGGACGTAGAGCGTCAGCGGAATCTCCAGGAACTTGCCGACGCCGAACCTGTTGAGCGGAGGAGGGGCCTGCTGCGAGAATCCGCTGGTGACGTACATGGTGATCCCCAGCATCAGCGTGTTCATTCCGATGGTGGTGACGAGCGAGTTGACGCGTAGAAGCGCCACCAGCACGCCGTTCACGGTACCAACGCCCAGCCCCATCGCGAGCGCAAGCGCGACATACGCCAGTGTCTCCGCAACGCCGGCCTCGGAACCCGGCAGCGCCGAAACGATGACCGCCGAAAACGACATGATGCCGGCCACCGACAGGTCGAGTCCGCGTTGCTGGATCACCAGATGCTGGCCGATGGACGCAACCGCGAGGATCGCGAAAAATGGCAGCATCAGCTGAAGCGCGCTGAGCGAAACCGTGCTGGGGGCCGCAATGCCGCCGCCAACGATCAGCAAGGCCGTGGCGGCGGACACGACGAGAAGACGGTGAAGGGGCTTCTTGCGCCCCTTGTATTCCCGTCGGGTCCAGGTGCGCTCCGGCCGCCGCCGCTCCGGCTGCGGTTGAACCGCAGTCAAGCCTCTGGGGGGTATCATCGCGGCTTCCGTTCGGAGCAGGAATTACCTGGACAGGATTTCCTTCATCTTCTCGGCAGACAGCATGGCGGAAGGAATGGCCGTCGGCGGAAGATCCTTGTTGCACTTCACCGCGAGCGCCGGATCTGACGAGGTGCTGTCTTCCGAGAACGGCAGGTCGATGAGGCTGGGCTCGAGATTGTCCATGCCATTGACCGCGGCGAGGCCCTTGCGCAGAGCGAGGCGAACCAGCCACGTATGTGCGCTGGCCGTGGCGAGCTTGAACGTCGGATTGGCCTCATGGTTGTCCTGCCACAGGCAGCTCACCTCGTTCAGGCCCTGCCCCCCCCAGGCCGGG
>CATMOC010000445.1 GCA_950071955.1 uncultured Mesorhizobium sp.
CCGCCAGTCCCATGACGAGGAAGCTCATGGCGATGCGGTGGTCGAGATGGGTCTCCACCATGCCGCCGCCGAGCCCCCTGCCGCCGGGCCGGCCGCGCACCAGCAGCGTGTCCCTGCCTTCCTCGCACTCTACGCCGTTCGCCTCGAGCCCGCGCGCCACCGCCGCCAGCCGGTCGCTTTCCTTGACGCGCAGTTCCTCCACGCCCTCCATCCGCGTCTCGCCCTCGGCGAACGACGCGGCGACCGCCAGAACGGGATACTCGTCAATCATGAAGGGCGCGCGTTCGGCCGGTACCGTGACGCCTCTCAGGTCGGAGGACCGCACGCGCAGGTCCGCCACGTCTTCGCCGCCGGCATCGCGCCGGTCGAGAAGCTCGATCGAGGCGCCCATCTCCAGGAGCGTGTCGATCAGGCCCGTCCGGGTGCGGTTCATCAGCACGTTCTCGATCGTCACGTCGGAGCCCGGCACGATCAGCGCCGCCACCAGCGGGAAGGCGGCCGAGGAGGGGTCGCCGGGCACCTGGATCGTCCGGCCCGCCAGTGTCCCCTGCCCCTGCAGGCGGATGTGACGCACGCCGTCGGCATCCGTCTCCACCTCGATCTCGGCACCGAAACCCTTCAGCATCCGCTCCGTGTGGTCGCGTGTCATCACCGGCTCGATCACCGTCGTCACGCCCGGCGTGTTCAGGCCGGCGAGCAGCACGGCCGACTTCACCTGCGCGGAGGCCATGGGCACCCTGTAGCTTATCGGCGCTGCGATGCGCGGTCCTTCGAGCGTCAGCGGCATGCGGTCGCCGGGTGCCGCGTCCAGGACCTGGACACCCATCAGGCGCAGCGGATCGAGCACACGGCCCATCGGTCGCTTCGAAAGCGACGCGTCGCCGGTGAACGTCGTCTTCATGTGGTAGGTCCCGACCAGCCCCATGGTGAGGCGCGAGCCGGTGCCGGCATTGCCGAAGTCGAGCGGACCTGGCGCCTCCAGCAGGCAGCCGTTGCCGACGCCCTGGACGATCCACTCGTCGCCGGCCTTGTCCACCCGCGCCCCCATGGCCCGCATGGCGTCGCCCGTCCTCATGACGTCCTCGCCCTCGAGCAGGCCGGTGACCCTGGTCTCGCCCGCGGCAAGGGCGCCAAGCAGGATGGAGCGGTGCGAGATCGACTTGTCGCCCGGCACGCGCGCCGTCCCCGAAAGCGGTCGCCCGCGCCTCGCCGTCGCCGGCCGTGGAGTGGAATGTCGGCTCATTTCTTCTTGGCCTTCAGAACGCGCATGCAGCGACATCGAGGGAATTCCGGGAGCACCGGCGGCGGCCTGACTAGCATGGCTGGAAGGCACGGTCATCCCCGCCGTCCGGCCGCGCCGCGCAACACTTCGGAAGCCCGCAAACACGCACCCTGGAAAGCCCCGCAATTGGTCTTTGACAGATCAGCCATTCATGTTTAAGGGGACCGATCTTTTTTCAGACGGAACTCTCTGCAACGCGCGGTCCATCTCGGACCGCCGACCCGGAAGCTTCCACTTCACACGAGGCAACGCCGTGGCGAAAACCGAACTTGGCACCAAGCGCATCTGTCCGGAAACGGGCCGCAAATTTTACGACCTGAACAAGGACCCGATCGTGTCGCCCTACACGGGCGTCAGCTATCCGCGCACCTATTTCGAGGCCGGTCCCGCGCCCGTCGAGGAAGAGGAGGAGCCGGAGACCCCCGAGGTCGACGCCGAGGAGGAAGGCGCCGAGGTCGTCTCCCTTGAGGAAGCCGACGAGGAGACCAAGAGCGGCAGCACCGACGTGCCCGACCTCGACGATGACGAGGATGACGTCGATCTCGGCGACGACGACGACGACACGTTCCTCGCCGACGACGAGGAAGAGGATGACGACGTCGCCGACATCATTGGGGTCGGCGGCGAGGACGACGACGAGGTCTGACCATTTATTCGGCGTTCGGCGGAAAACGGCCGAATGCGGACTTGATATTGCGTTCCGGCGGATATAGAAGCCGCCAGCATGCCGAGCGCCGGTCCCATCCGGCGCTGAACATCCCGCCGGCAACGGCGGTTCCGGCCAGAGGCCGGTGTGTGGGGCCATAGCTCAGTTGGGAGAGCGCTTGAATGGCATTCAAGAGGTCGTCGGTTCGATTCCGATTGGCTCCACCAGTTTTCTCCAAGCCGTTGATTTGGCTGGAAGGCCAATGATTTCATAACCTTGGCGCTCGATACCGGTACATGGAAGTGGCGCACGAGGGCTTATCCACCGTGCGCTTCAACGACGCCTGCGTCCGGCGGCTTGGAGAGATTTGGCCGCCTGACGAGCGGCTTATCCCGGGACCGACGCGCTCGTAGCGAGGTAGGTAGCGGGCGATGCTCGAAACGCTTCCCTGCAACGGTCAGAGCAGAACCATGGGCCTGCGTCCGTTCTGGAGAAGGCCGCGTAGGGCGCGAGCATCCTGCAAACCGGGTCAACCCACACCGGGTCAACTTCCTCGGAGAGGTCGAGCGTATGAAGGGTTACGGGCTCTGCCACCGACCTGAGCCCGACCGCTCCGAGTTTCCGAGATGAAATTCCAAGCGCTCCTGCGATCTCGGCGACCGGTTGGCTGGCGAGGACCTGTCCCGCAGCTGCCATTGCGGCAATCCGGGACGCGATATTCACGGTGGAACCGAAGATGTCTCCGTTCCTTTGCATCACGGAGCCGAGATGGATTCCCGTTCGCGTAAGGGGAATTTCCGGGACTGCTCGGCACGACGGAATAAGCCTCCCCAGCGCCATCAGGGCCTTCGTTGCATCCGGAAAGCTCAGCATCGCCTCATCGCCGATCCACTTGACGACTTCACCTTGTCCCTCGATAGCGGACCGGACAAGGTCAGCGAATTGATCGATGATTTTCAATGCTGCGGCATCGCCGAAAAGATCGGCAATAGCGCTCGATCCGGCAAGGTCAACGAACGCGACCGCTGCGGACGATGACCCTTCAGTAGCGACCAATTGCAAACGAGTTCTTCCCATTGTCAGCACGCAGAGCCACAGAGGCTTGCTCAGGGGGATATTAGCGCAGAGCAGCCGAAGGCGTCATCAGGCTGGATAGGATGTCTGGATGCCCACCTCGGCACACGACCATGCATAGTGACCGATGACGGGTAGGTATTTTCTCAACCGCCCGGCGTGCGCCGCGGTCATCCGATCGGCATGGTCCGCAAGAAGCGGCAAGCCGGCCGTGGCGGCCGGCCGGAGATCGATGTTGCGATAGGGAACAAAGGCCCCGGCGCCGGGCGCCGGGGCCCTTCAGTCAGCTACTTCTGGATTTCGGTCCAGATCTTCGTATAGATTTCCTGCACTTCCGGGGCGCAGCGCAGCATGAACTTGCCCTGGCCGGCAAACTCCTCCGGCGTTACGATCTCGGGCGCTGTCTTCATCTCTTCCGGCATGAACTCCTCCGAGCCCATGATGCCGTTGGCGTATTTGGCGAAACCTGAGATCAGGGCGGCGTTCTCCGGTGCCATGATGAAGTTCAGGAACAGCTTCGCATTCTCGACGTTTTTGGCGTCCGCCAGGATCGCGGCGTTGTCCATCCACAGCGGGTAGCCTTCCTTGGGATAGCCGTAGTGGATCGTATCCTTCTCCAGGCGCATGCGCATGGATGCGCCGTTCCAGTTGACGGTCGCGGCGTAGTCGCCCTTGGCCATGGCTTCGATGTTGCCGTAGTTCATCGATATCCACTTGCCCTTGGCCTCGACCAGCTTGTCGCGAACCTTCTTGAGCACCTCCAAGTCGCCCGTGCAGGGCTCGCCGCCCATGTAGCGGATCGTCAGATGCATCACGTCGGCCATCTCCGGCACGACGTTGATCTTGCCTGCGAGTTCCGGCGGCGGATCGAGGAAGTGGCCGGCGACGCGCCGCAGCTCGCCAAGCTCGCCCTTGAGCAGATGGTGACGAAGCACAATCCCGACCTCAAGGGCACGGCGGGCTCGGCTGGCCGTGTCGGCGCCCAGTCCGGCAATGTCTCCGAGCTCACAGCCATCGCAAACTTGAAGCCAGGCGGCGCGGACCGGCTGAAACGCA
>CATMOC010000446.1 GCA_950071955.1 uncultured Mesorhizobium sp.
TTCTCGCCGACGCCGATGCGCTTGCCCGCGTCCTGCCGGTCGCTGAAGGTGATGTGCTGGCACTGGAGGCGCTGGAGCCGCTGGCCGACGACCCGGAGGAGCCGGAGGGCGCCGCGTCGCCGCGCCGCTCGCCGGCTCGTCGAAGGCCTTCTGCCGGGTCGAGATCGAGGATCAGGGTGAGATCGGGCATCATTCCATTGATCGCGACGCGTTCCAGGGCCTGCATGAACCCGGCATCGAGGCCGCCCGTCACGCCCTGGTAGACGCGGGAGGAATCGAGGAAGCGATCGCTTAAAACGACGGCGCCGCGTTCGACTGCCGGGCGGATCACCTGCTCGACATGGTCGGACCGCGCGGCGGCGAATAGCACCGACTCCATCTTCGAACCGAACGGCTCTGCGGCGCCGGACAGGAGAACATGGCGAACGGCTTCAGCGCCGGGCGAGCCTCCCGGTTCGCGCGTGACGACGACGTCGAAGCCCCGCCCGCGCAGCGTCTCCGCGAGACGGCGGATTTGCGTCGACTTCCCCGCGCCTTCACCGCCTTCGAAACTTATGAACGATCCGCTTTGCAAACGGCGATCCTTCGGCACCAAGCCATGCCGTCTACATAGTCCCACGGGGGCCGAAGGTCCACGCCGGCGCGGCTCAGCGCAGCCAGCCGATCATCAGTTCCTCGACGGCGTCGATCGCGCGACTGTAGAGCGGTCCAGTGCCCACGCTTTCGGCGGCATAGAGAGGCGTTTCCTGGCTCAGCGTCTCGCCGATCCAGATTTTCAGGGCACCGACCGGCGTCCCCTCCTCCACCGGCGCTTCGACCGGTCCTTCATAGACGATCCTCGCGATCAGCCGGTCGCGATTGGTGATGGGCACGAAGATGGCGATCGGCTGCTTCGCCTTGAGTTCGACGCCGCCCTTGGCACCGCCGTAGAGTTTGGCTTCGCCGACGATCTCGTCGGCGGCGAAGATCTGCAACTTGTCGAAGGCGCGGATGCCCCAGTCCAGGATCTTGCGCGCCTCTTCGGCACGAACGGCCTCGCTCGACATGCCGCTGAGCGCTGCAAAGAGTCGGCGCCCGTCGCGCTCGACGGATCCGACGATGCCGTAGCCCGATTCTTCGGTGTAGCCCGTCTTCATGCCGTCCGCGCCGATGTCCATCTTGAGCAGCGGATTGCGGTTGGTCTGCCGGATGCCGTTCCAGGTGAAATCTGGCTGCGAATAGTATTTGTAGAACTCGGGATACTCGCGCCAGATATGGAGTCCCAGCATCGCCAGCTCCCGGACCGTTACCACCTGGCCTTCCGCAGGCAGTCCCGTCGAGGTCTTGAAGACTGATTTGGTTAGGCCGATCTGGCGCGCCCGCTCGGTCATGAGCTGGGCGAAATTTGCCTCCGAACCCGCCATGCCTTCTGCGATGACGATGCATCCGTCGTTCGCCGACTGCACGATGACGCCCTGGATCAGATCCCTCAGGGGAATGGAGGATTTGAGCTCGGCGAACATGGTGGACGTTCCCGAAGGCGCGCCCCCCGTGCGCCAGGCATTCTCGCTGACCAGAAACTGGTCGTCCAGCGACAGGCGCCCGGTCTTGAGCGCGTGGAAGACGACTTCCATCGTCATGAGCTTGGCAAGCGAGGCCGGCGGGATCAGTTTGTCGGGGTCCTTGGCGAACAGGATCGTGCCGGTCTCGGCATCGATCACGAAGGCCTGCTCGGCCCGCGTCTCGAACAGCTGGGCGCGCGCGGGAGCGCAAAACAGCAGGGCCATCGCGGCGAAGGCGGTAATCGCCTTCAAGAAAAGGGGCATGTTCGCGATCCTGTGACGTGGACGATCAGACGCGGGATGGCAGGCCGGCAAGCGGCCCATCCACCACCCATCCAACCTAACAAGGTCGCGGAAGGGGAATCAACGTCTTATCGCGGCGACCGCGATCGGAGGACCGCTCAGTCGCGGACCGGCATGGCATCGGTGGCACCGGACGACCAGGCAAGCGTCAGCATGCGGTCGAGCGGTTCGCGGCCGTCGGCATGAAGGTTGACCGTGTACCAGACTTCGCCATCGGAAGGTTCGGCGACGATTTCGGGTCGGCCGAACTTCGACAGCTGCAGGGCCATCGCATCCGCCTCCGCGCGATCGGAATAGGTTCCGATTGCAAGATATTCCTGGCCCGCCGCCGCGACCGTCCCCTGCCCTCGCTCCCACGAGGCCACGATCTGCGCCGGCGTCATTCCCGCGGCGAACACGCTGAACGGTTCGCCCGCCCGGCTTATCCGTTCTTCGGCATATGACAACGAAGCCACGGTGACAGGCAGGTCGCCGCCGTAGGCTGGTCGTTCGGGAACGGCCGGACCGATCGAGGGAAGCGAAGGATCGGTCGGATCGACGCCTGCCAGCAACGGATTGCCGGTGGCCACGACCGGCTGAGCCAATGTCGGCTGCGCCGACAGGGTGCCGAGCGATCCCGCGAATGCCACCGTCGTCGTCTGGACCGGAGCGGTCGGCGTAGGACCGTTCATTGCGATCATCACGCCCGTAGCGATCACTCCGCCAGGAACCGGATCCGCGCCGCCGGGCCGGTAGGAAGCCATCAGGAAGCGGTCATCCTGGCCGTGCAGCGGGGCACGTCCGACATATTCGACCTTCACCTGGGCGACGCCGGAATGCGTGTAGTCCAGCAGGTCGGCAGCGCGCTTCGAGAGGTCGATGATCCTGTCGTTGGCGAACGGGCCGCGGTCGTTGACTCGCACGATGACGGAGTTTCCGTTCTTCGTGTTGGTAACGCGTGCATAGCTCGGCAGCGGCATCGTAGGATGCGCTGCCGTCAGATGCGTCATGTCGTAGATTTCGCCGTTGGCTGTGAGCCGGCCGTGGAACGCATCGCCATACCAGGACGCCCTCCCCACCTTAACGTAGTTCGGATCTTCCTTCGGCTTGTACCACTTGCCCTTCACCTTGTAGGCCTTGCCGAGCTGGTCGCGTCCGCCGCCGCGAGGCAGCAGGGCGTCCTTGGACGTCAACCGGGGGCTCGCCTTCACGCCGTATTCGGATTCGGCGAAATATTCCTTCGACTTGGCCAGCTTGGCCTTGGGAGTCGGCTGGGAGGCACAGGAGGCGAGCAACACGCCCGCCGTCGCAACACATATCAGGGACGTCGCGCGAAATACGCGCCCGGTCGTCCGTCTTTGCATCATTGGCGTCCCCGAAGTCCCTCATTGCAAGACGCTGTCCGGCGCGAACCTGGACAGCAACGCGCCGGATGAGAACCCCCCAGGTCGTCATGACCGGCACGTAATCCATAGACCGAAATTGTTTAGCAGCCTGTAAAGCTCTTGTGGCGAGAACAGGGCGATATTGTGACGAGCCACCGCTGGTCGGAAAATAGGGAAATTTCCTCGCAGCGCCGGCGCCGGGGAGCCACTTCAGCCTCGGTCCTGAATCCGTGTAGGTCCTTCCGAACGGTGACACGAAGCGGAAAAAGACTCTTTGCGATTCGAAACGGTATCCGGAAATGAAACGGCGGCCACCGGAGTGGCCGCCGCCGCGTCTTCGTCGGTTTTGGTCGAGCTATTGAAGCGAACTCTGCGTCAAGGCTACGGATACCGATGGAGTGCCGCTCCCGGAGGATACGGATGCTCCTGTCGTTCCGCCGGGCGCGATGAAGTTGTAGTCGTTGTACGCCCATGCTCCATTGTAAAGCGTCCAGAGCCGCATGTAGATGGCTTGGCCGCTGAAGTTGTTGAAGTTGAGCGTGGTCGTAGTCGCCGTACCCTGCGAAGCATTATAGTAATTGGACCCGCCAACGGTAGAGCCGAAGTTGATCCAGTACTGAGTGGCCCCGCTAACCGCCGACCATGTGAACTTCTGCGAAGTCGCCAGTTTGCTACCATTCGCCGGTGAAAGAAGAACGGACTTCGTCCCGCCACCGCCGGCCTTGTAGGTGTAGTCGTTCCACTGCCAGCTTCCGGAAATCAGCGACCACAGCCGCACGTAGATCGTGCCGGTGGACGGCAGACCCGTCACGGTCCTGGTCGTGCTGGTGCCGTTGCTGGCGTTCCA
>CATMOC010000447.1 GCA_950071955.1 uncultured Mesorhizobium sp.
CAGGAAGGACATCGTCGCGGTGACAGAGCGGACATCCTCGCTTGCGCCGTTCGCGCATCCCGTTTTCCGGGACGTGTGGGTGGCGAGCCTGGCGTCGAACCTCGGCGCCCTGATCCAGGCGGTCGGCGCGGCGTGGCTCATGACCTCGATCGCCGCTTCGGCCGATCTCGTCGCGCTGGTTCAGGCGTCCACGACCCTTCCCGTCATGATCTTCTCGCTGGCATCCGGCGCTCTCGCGGACAGTTTCGATCGACGCCGCGTCATGATCGTGGCGCAGTTGTTCATGCTGACGATCTCGATCGCGCTGGCGCTCTTCGCCTGGTTAGGAACGATGTCGCCCTGGCTGCTGCTTGGCTTCACCTTCCTCATCGGCTGCGGGACGGCTCTCAACAACCCGTCCTGGCAGGCATCGGTGGGCGACATGGTTCCACGTTCCGCGCTTCCGGCGGCGGTCGCGCTCAACAGCGTCAACTTCAACCTGACACGCAGCGTCGGTCCTGCGATCGGCGGCCTCATCGTGGCGACCGCGGGCGCGGCTGCCGCCTTCGCGGTCAACGCCGTCAGCTACCTGCCGCTGATCTTCGTGCTGTCGCGATGGAAGCCCGACGCGCAGCCGAACAGCCTGCCGCCAGAACGCATGTGGACAGGGATGACCGCCGGGCTTCGCTACGTGGCGATGTCGCCGCATATCGAGAAGGTTCTCCTGCGCGGCTTCCTTTTCGGCTTCACGGCCGTCGTCGTGCTTGCATTGCTGCCCCTGGTGGCGCGCGACATACTGGATGGGGGCGCGTTGCTCTATGGCCTGATGCTCGGCTGCTACGGCATCGGCGCGGTCGGCGGCGCGTTTCTCGGCGGCCGGCTTCGGGAGTTCCTGTCCAACGAGACGATCGCCCGCATGGCCTTCATCGGATTCGCGGTCTCGGCTTCGCTGACCGCATGGAGCGGCCAGGCATGGCTGACCGGGCTCGCAGTCGGGCTCGGTGGTGCCTGCTGGGTCCTGGCACTGGCGCTCTTCAACGTCACCGTTCAACTCTCAACGCCGCGGTGGGTCCTCGGACGCGCGCTGGCGCTCTACCAGACCGCGACCTTCGGCGGAATGGCGCTGGGAAGCTGGGTCTGGGGTCTCGTTGCCGAGGAGTATTCGATTTCCGCATCGCTGCTGGCGGCGGCCGTCTTCATGGTCGCGGGTGCTGCCGTCGGGCTGCGCTTGGCCCTCCCCGATCGCTCGTCGCTCGACCTCGACCCGCTGAACCGCTGGAAGGCGCCGCCGCTGGCGCTCGATCTCCAGTCACGCAGCGGTCCGATGGTGATCCTGATAGAGTACGTCATTCGGGAAACGGATGTCCCCGCTTTTCTCGACGCCATGGCCGAGCGCCGCCGCATCCGCCGCCGCGACGGCGCGCGCCAGTGGGAACTGATGCGCGACACCGAGAAGCCGGAGCAATGGATCGAGAGCTTCCACGTCCCGACCTGGCTCGACTACGTGCGCCACAACCAGCGCACCACCAAGGCCGACGCGTCCGTCAGCGACACGATCCGCGCGTTGCACAGCGGCGCCGAACCGCCGCGCGTCCACAGGATGGTGGTCCGTCCCGCGACGCGCCGGGGCGTCGGGACGGAACTGAAGTCGCACGACGACCTCCACTGACACGGGCACTGGCCGCCCCGCCCCTAGTAGCTACGCACCCGCCGGCTTCATTCGGCGGGCGCCGCGCGAGGCCCGTAGGACGGCGTCTCCGGTTCGGCCGGCAGATCGCGCGCGGCCAGGAAGGTGTAGAACATCGGCACGACGAACAGCGTGAACATGGTGCCCACGATCAGGCCGGCGAAGATGACGAGGCCCATGGCCGAACGCGCCGCGGCGCCCGCGCCCGAGGCGGTGATGAGCGGCACCACACCGAGTGCCATAGCCGCGGTCGTCATCAGGATGGGGCGCAGGCGCGTCTTGGCCGAGGCGACGATCGCCTCGCGGCGTCCGAGCCCGTGCAGGTGCCGCTGCTGGTTTGCGAACTCCACCAAAAGGATGCCGTGCTTGGTGATGAGGCCGACGAGCGTAATCAGCCCTACCTGCGTGTAGATGTTCAGCGTGCCGAGCCCGATGTTGAGCGGCAGGATCGCGCCGAAGATCGACAGCGGCACCGACATCAGGATGATAAGCGGGTCGCGGAAGCTCTCGAACTGCGCCGCCAGTACGAGGTAGATGACCACGATGGCGAGCGCAAAGGCGATGACGATGGTGTTGCCCTGCTGGCTCTCGATGCGCGACTGGCCCGAATAGTCGATGAAGAAGCCGTCCGGCAGCAGCGGCCGGGCGATCTCCTCGATCGTCGTCAGGCCGTCGCCGCTCGATACGGTCGGGATAGGCAGGGCCGAGATTGTCGCGGCGTTGAGCTGGTTGAACTGCTCTATCGAGGCGGGCGAGGCATTGGTGGAGATGGAGACCACCGCCGACAGCGGCACCATTTCGCCGGACACCGAGCGGATGAAGAACTCGCCGAGCCGCTCGGGATTGTTCCGGAAGGCCTGCGGCACCTGCATGATGATGTCGTAGCTGTTGGAATCGCGGTCGAACTGAGCGACGGAGCCACCGCCGACGAGCAGCGCCAGCGTGGTGCCGATGTCGCTGATCGGCAGCGAAAGAGCGGCGGCGCGGTCGCGGTCGATCGTCACCGTTATCTGCGGCGCGTCGAAGGCGAGCGAGTTCTGCACGACGATGAACCGGCCGGACTGCTGCGCCTCAAGGCGAATCTTTTCCGCCACCTCGTAGACCCGCGCGGGATCGCCCGGCGAGCGGCTGACGATGGAGATCGGCAGCCCGCCACCGGTGCCCGGCAGCGAGGGCGGGGCGAAGACGAGCGCCTGGACACCCGCCCCCTTGGAGAGGAGCGCCTGGATGTCGGCCTGGATCTCCTTCTGCGACCGCTCACGCTCGGACCAGTCCTTCAGCGCCCAGACGGAGAAGCCGGAATTCGTCTGTCCGCCCGAGCCGACGATCGAGAAGTTGGCCTTGACCTCCGGAATGTCGCTGGTCAGCTCACGGATCTGGTCGACGTAGAGCTGGGTGTATTCGGTGGTGGCATAGCGGGGCGCGGTGATGAGCGCGAACAGGGCTCCGGAATCCTCCTCCGGTGCCAGTTCGGTCGTGGTCTTGAAGAACATGAAGCCGGTGACCGAGACGAGGGCGATGACGATTAGCAAGGTGACCGGCCGGTAATTCAGGGACCCGCCGACCCAGCGCTCGTAGCCATTGGCGAAGCGGTCGAAGAACCGGTCGACCGCCTTCTGGAAGCGGCTGTGGTTGCCGGCCTTGAGGATGCGCGCGGACATCATCGGCGTGATGGTCAGGGCGACAATGCCGGAGATGATCACCGAACCCGCCAGGGTGAAGGCGAATTCGCGAAACAGCGAGCCGGTAAGACCGCCGGTGAACATCAGCGGTGCGAACACCGCCGCGAGCGTGATTGTCATGGCCACGATCGAGGATGTGATCTCTGCCATCCCCTTGTAGGCGGCCTGGAAAGGCGGCAGTCCCTCCTCGATGTGGCGGTGGATGTTTTCCACGACCACGATCGCGTCATCGACGACGAGGCCGATCGCCAGCACCATCGCCAGCAGCGACAGGAGGTTGATCGAATAGCCCATCATGAACAGCAGGAAGCAGACGCCGACCAGCGACAGCGGTATGGTGACCACCGGCATCACCACCGACCGGAACGATCCCAGGAACAAGAGGATGACGACGACGACGATCGCGACCGCCTCGGCGATCGTCTTGAAGACCTCCTCGATGGAGGCGCTGATGGTTTCCGTCGAATCGTAGACCAGCTCGATCGTCATGCCGTCGGGCAGGCTGGCGCTGATCGCAGGCAGTTCGTCGATCACGTCGGCGGAGGTGTCGAGCGGATTGGCGGAGGGTGTGGGGAAGATGCCGATGAAGGTGCCTTCCTCGCCGTTGAAGTTGACGACCGTATCCTCGCTTTCGGCTGCCAGTTCGACGTCCGCCACGTCGAGGAGCCGCACGATGCCGTGTTCGGCCGCTTTCAGCGGC
>CATMOC010000448.1 GCA_950071955.1 uncultured Mesorhizobium sp.
CGAGCCGCAGCGTGCAGGTGGGCGCCGCGACCGCCTGTTCGATGGCGACGACCAGCAGTCCTTTGAGCGGAAGCATCGCGCCGGCCTCAGTAGGAACGCGGCATTCCGAGCACGTGCTCGGATAGGTAGCTCAGGATCAGGTTGGTCGAGATCGGCGCCACCTGGTAGAGCCGCGTCTCGCGGAACTTGCGTTCGATGTCGTATTCCTCCGCGAAGCCGAAGCCGCCATGCGTCTGCACGCAGGCCTCCGCCGCCGCCCAGGAGGCTTCGGCCGCCAGCATCTTGGCCATGTTGGCCTGCTCCCCGCAATCCTGTCCGTTCTCGAACAGGCTTGCCGCCTGTTGCACCATCAGTTCGGCCGCACGCATCTGCGCATAGGCGCGCGCGATGGGAAACTGCACGCCCTGGTTCTGGCCGATCGGACGGCCGAACACCATGCGTTCGCTGGCATAGGCCGACGCCATCTCGATGAACCACTTGGCGTCGCCGATGCATTCGGCCGCGATCAGGATGCGTTCGGCGTTCATGCCCGACAGGATGTAGCGGAAACCCTTGCCCTCCTCGCCGATCAGGCTTTCGGCCGGCACGCCCACATTGTCGAAGAAGACCTCGGTGGTCGAGTGGTTCATCATCGTGCGGATCGGCTTGATCGTCATGCCCGACTTCAGCGCCTCGCGCATGTCGACGATGAAGACCGACATGCCGTCGGTGCGCTTTGCCGCCTCCTCCTTGGGCGTCGTGCGGGCCAACAGCAGCATCAGGTCGGAATGCTCCGCGCGCGAGGTCCAGACCTTCTGGCCGTTGATCACATAAGTGTCGCCCTCGCGCTTCGCGAAGGTCTTGATCGAGGTCGTATCCGTGCCGCTCGTCGGCTCGGTTACCCCGAAGGCCTGCAGGCGAAGCTCGCCGGATGCGATGCGTGGCAGGTATTCCTGCTTCTGCGCCGCGCTGCCGTGCCGCAGCAGCGCGCCCATGATGTACATCTGCGCGTGGCAGGCGGCTCCGTTGGCCCCGGCGCGCTGCACCTCTTCCAGAATGGCGGCGGCGGCCGAAAGAGGCAGGCCGGAACCGCCATACTCCTCGGGTATGAGCACGGACAGATACCCGGCGTCCGACAGCGCCGTCACGAACTCGCTCGGATAGGCCGCGTCGCGGTCCAGCCTGCGCCAGTGGTCGGGCGCGAAACGGTCGCAGAGCTTGCGAACGCTCTGTCTGATCTGGGCGATCTCGTCGCCCTGCGGAAGGTCCTTGATCGTCATGCCTGCCCGTCCGTTCCCGTCATCATTCCGCGGCCATGCCGGCGCGTGTCTCTTCGCGAGCCGGCATCAGAATGCCGATCGCTTCGCTCTCGCCGATCGCCCACAGCCGCGGCAGGAGTTTGTCCAGTTCGGCCGGGGCCGCCGCACCCGAGAACGCGGCCAGCCCGCGCACCTTGGCTTCGATCTCTTCGCGGCTCAGCGTGTTGCCGGGATCGCCCTTCGGCTCGTCGACGCGCGCCTCGACGTGCCGTCCGTCCACCGTCTCCACTGCTACCTTGCCGATCCAGCGGACCGGATAGGCTCTGTCCACTTCCTCGTCCAGTTCCATGCGGACGCAGGCGCGGAAGGCCGCGATGTCCTGCCGGGCATAGGCCTGATCGAACTCGATCATGCCGGCGCGGCCGAAGGCGGCGATCAGGCCGAGCGTCGTGCCCATGGAGAATTTCGCCTGGTGGACGCTCGTGGGCGCGACCACCGGACCCAGAACGTCGATCGCGCCCTGGTGCACGCGCGCCGTCACGCTGGCGATGTCGGCCATCGCCAGCCCGTTGTCCCGCATCGCCATCAGCAGCGCGTCCGCCGCGGGATGGGTGTGCCGGCACGAGGCATGGAACTTGAACGAGGTTTCGGCCAGGGCCCAGCGGGCACCGAGGCGGTAGGTCAGCCTGGCGGGATCGGCATCGCTCGACATGCCGGCCGCCATGCCCTGGAGACCCTCGAGGATCTGCTTCCCGCCGGTGAACCCGTCCTTCGCCAGGTATGCGGCCGTCAGCCCGTTGGCGGCCGCCTTGCCCGTGTGGAGCGGCTTGGAATCGGCGCCGTCGCGCAGGAACTCCCACAGCCCCGCGGCCTGCGTTCCCGCTGAGCCGAAGGCATCGAGCATGGTTTCCGGGGACAGGCCGAGCAGCCGCCCCGCCGCCGCGGCGGCTGCGATGGTGCCGGCAGTGCCGGTCGTGTGGAAGATCTTGTAGTGCGAGCGGCCGAGGAACTCGCCGACCCTGATGCCCACTTCGTAGCCGGCGACGACTGCCGTGACGAACTCCTCGCCGGAGGCGCGGTGCGCCTGCGCAAGCGCCAGCGCGGCCGGGAAGACCACCGCGGCTGGATGAAACACCGAGCCGTTGTGGACGTCGTCCTGTTCCGCCACGTGCGAGGAAGCCCCATTTACCAGTGCGGCGAAGAGCGGAGACGAGGTCGAGCGGTCGATCAGGATCTCACAGGCCCCGCCACCGGGACCCATCGACCTGGCGAAGCCGGCCATGCTCTCGACCGGACGGACTCCCTTGCCCGCCAGCGCTGACCCGGTCCAGTCGACGAAGAGATCCACCGCGCGGGCTACGACATCCGCCGGAATGTCCTCGAAGCGCAGCCCGGCGGCGAATGCGGCGAGTTCCGCGCCGGGGTGGCCTTTTCTCTCATCGCGCATGATCTTTCCTCCGCTTGGTGATAGACGGCATTCGCTCGCGCCGCCAGCCGGCCCGCACGGCAGGCATGCAGCACGTGCTCTCGCCAACCGCAATTCGTCATTCGGGAAAGATGTTTTCAGTCGAATTGAACGGGGCCGCAACCCGGCGATACCTATGACCGCATCGCCCGGATGGCGATCCAGGGCCGGTCGCGCGGGATCGCCGCGCTCAACACGATGTCGATCGAGGGATCGTCGAACAGCCGCTCGCGACCCATGGCGGCGGAGCGGATCGGCTCGGTCATCGTTCGACCCGCACGGGTTTACCGCTCGATCCGGCGGCGATCAGCGCGTCGATCAGGCGGTGCACCTTCAGCGCTTCCTCGCCGGTGACTTTCGGCTCGCGGCCGGTGCGGATCGCGTCGACGAAGTCCGCCATCACCGAGCGGTGGTAGTCGTGCGGGAAGGCCATCGGGTCGGCACCGGTACCGCCGGAGCTTTCGTCCGGCTCGATCGTGACGCGCCTGCCGTCCTGGTAATGGACGATGAGGGACGTGCCGGCCAGCTCCGCGGTGCCCTTCTCGCAGGCGATCTCGATGCGTTCGGGAAAGCCCGGATAGGCGGCCGTCGTTGCGTCGATGGTGCCGAAGGCGCCGTTCTCGAACTTCACCGCCGCGCAGACCATGTCCTCGGTCTCCATGCGGTGCACGGGCGTCGTGGTCGCATAGCCGACCACCTCGGTGACGGGGCCGGCCAGGCTCAGCATGAGGTCGAGCGTGTGGATGCCCTGCGAGATCAGCACGCCGCCGCCGTCGCGCGCGAAGGAACCCCGGCCGGCCTCGTCGTAGTAACTCTGCGGCCGCCACAGGCGGATCGACGTCGAGCAGCCGACCATGCGACCGAGATCGCCCTGGGCAAGAATCTCCGCCAGCCTTTGGCCGGCGGGCCGGAAGCGGTGCTGCAGGACGACGCCGAGCGTCACGCCGGCGGCCCGGCACCCTTCGACCAGCTCGGCCGCGCGCTGCGTGGTGATGTCGAGCGGCTTTTCCATCAGCACGTGCTTGCCCGCGGCTGCACATTGCAGGGCGATGTCCCGGTGGGTGTTCGCAGGCGTGAAAACCGCGACTGCGTCGACCGTGTCGTCCGCCAGGACGGTCTCCAGGCTGTCGCAGAGCGGGAAGGGGAAGCGCTCGCCGAAGGCTCTGCGGCGCTCCGCGCTCGGGCTGAAGGCATGCGCCACCTCGACCTTGTCGGCAAGGTCGAGGAGACCCTTGGCGTGCGGCGTGACGGCCATGCCGAGGCCGACGATGGCAATGCGTGTCTTCATCCCTGCTTCCATTCCGTTCGGGTGTAGGACC
>CATMOC010000449.1 GCA_950071955.1 uncultured Mesorhizobium sp.
GGGAAAAATGGTCGATCGCCGTCGCCAGCGTGCGGACCTTGTCTTCCAGCGACAGCAGCGAACGCGAATCGGGAAGATTGCCGACGGCCTCGCCGATCTGCTCGAGCCGTTCCTTCAGCGCCGCGACTTCCGGATCGGGTCCCGCCCGGCCGAGCGATCGCTGTTCCAGCTTTTCCCAGCGGCTGTCCATCGAGCGGACCGTCTCCTCGCGCGCGAGTTCAGCCAGTGTCTGACGGACCTGTTCCATTTCGGCGCGCAACAGGTCGAGCCCGCGCTCGTCGCTGCGTTCGGCCATGGAATGGATCGTGTTCGAAAGCCGCTCCATCTCCGCGGCAAGCGCGCGCCCGTCCGGACCGTTGTTCCCGTAGGCGTGTTCGATGTCCTTGCGCAGCACGTCGAATTCCTTGCGCATACCGGATGCCATCTGGGTGCGCATCTCCTCCCGCAAGGCCTTGAGTTCGCCGGAGACGTCGGACAAAGCGAGCGGCGAGATTGCCGGCTGCGGGCGCGAGCGCTGCAATTCCTGGCGGAGTTCAGCGAGCGAGCGTTCGAGATCGGACGAGCGTGTGCTTTCCCTCGCTGCGTGGGAAGCCGGTTCCCGGACGGGGGCGCTCTCGTACTCGCCGGTCAGCCTGCGGGTTCGCCTGTCCGGTTCGCGCGAGGCGCCTCCATGGCCCGACTGATCGCCGCCGAACCTGGCTTCGAGGTCGTCCAGTGTGCGGTTCAGATCCTCAAGGGAGGTGCGCGGGCGGCGCTGCCTGCCCTGGTTCAGATTGTCGAGATACGACCAGTTGCTGCTCATTGGAACGCCTGTCTGGAAAGGGTGCGCGAGTTGCGGTGAAACGTCGCGCGGACTGGCCCGTCGGGAACGGATACCGGTCCCGGGGTTATGCTCTTCGTCGCGTTGGCGGCCATTGCGCCCTTCCTCTCCTGCATGCAGACAGCCCTGAGGAACGCGAGACAGGATAACCACGGGAAACCGACTGACGCACAATTCTCCAGACGTGGTAAACAAGGCGTTAACCAAACTTACCAAATCCGAAGCGAGCTCATCCCGAGGGGATCACGCCCTTCGGACATTCAGCAAGATTTGAAACAGTTTGTGTTCAAACGTCGCTTGATTTTCCGGAAGGCAATCATTAGTTCCACCGCACTCGAGCGTTGCACCCTGCAAGCAGGTGTGTGTGGCGCGGCCGACTCAGAAAAAATCTGACGGATACAAGTAGCCCCGAGGGCTGAGGAAGATGTGCGAGCCGCGTTGCGGTCTCGCCAAAGGAAACCACGTCCCATGATGAAAACAGTCTCGGCCATCGAGGTGATGGCCAATGCATCCCACGCTTTTGCCGAACGACATGACGACTATGTACGTATCGGCGACATGGCGAAGAATTTCGGCGTAACGCTGCGCACGCTTCGCTTCTACGAGGACAAAGGGCTCATCCAGCCGAAGCGGGAAGGGAACACGCGTCTCTATTCCCGTCGCGAAAGAGCGCGTCTCCAGCTCATCCTGCTCGGCCGCAACGTCGGCTTCTCGCTGCGCGAAGTGAAGCAGATGATGGACCTATACGATCCGCACGGGACCAACACCAAGCAGCTGCGTGTGGCTTTCGAAAAATCGGAGAAGCAGCTTTCGCGCCTCGAAACGCAGCGGCAACAGCTCGACGAGGCGATCAGCCAGCTGCGCGAGGCGATGGACGTCGTGCGCAACGCGCTCGAAGAGCGGCAGAAGCAGTCGGCCGCGTGACTCCGGGCCTGGAGCGATCTCCGTTTGTGCTGGAAAAATTTCTTGCGCCATCGAATTGACGTTTACGCAAACGTCAATATTTGGTAGTGGACGCTCCAAGAGGAATTGACTGCCCCGGTAGCGTCGGGGCAGCGTTCGGTTATCTGGAGGTCTCCCATGCCGACATACCGCGCTCCCGTGCGCGATACGCTGTTCGTTCTGAACGACGTGCTGGGTTACGAGCGCTACTCCAACCTGCCCGGCTTCTCCGACGCTACGCCCGACATTCTCGAGGCAATTCTTGCCGAGGGTGCCAAGCTCGCGGAAAACGTCATCCAGCCGACGAACAGGGTGGGCGACGAGGAAGGCTGCGTTCGCCATGACGACGGCTCGGTGACGACGCCCGCCGGGTTCAAGGAAGCCTACGAGCAGTATCGTGAGGGCGGCTGGCTGGCGCTGCCGGTCCCGCCCGAATATGGCGGGCAGGGACTGCCCTATACGGTGCATTCGGCCGTCGGCGAATACATGTCGTCGGCCAACATGGCGCTGATGATGTATCCCGGCCTCACGCAAGGCGCCATCGCGGCGATCCTGGCGCACGGCACCGAGGAGCAGAAGCAGACCTACGTGCCGAAGATGGCCGAAGGCGTGTGGACCGGCACCATGAACCTGACCGAGCCGCATTGCGGCACGGATCTCGGACTGCTGCGCACCAAAGCGGTTCCGGCCGGTGACGGCGCCTACAGGATTTCCGGCCAGAAGATCTTCATCTCGGCCGGCGAGCACGACATGTCCGAAAACATCATCCATCTGGTGCTCGCCCGCATCGAGGGCGCGCCGGACGGAGTTAAGGGCATCTCGCTGTTCATCGTGCCGAAGTTCGATCCGGAATCGGGCGAGCGCAACGGCGTCTCCTGCGGATCCATCGAGGAGAAGATGGGCATCCACGGCAACTCGACCTGCGTCATGAACTATGACGAGGCGACGGGCTACCTCATCGGTCAGGAGAACGGCGGCCTGAAGGCCATGTTCGTGATGATGAACGAGGCGCGCCTCGGCGTCGGCCTGCAGGGGCTCTCCATCTCGGAAGTCGCCTACCAGAACGCCGCAAACTATGCTCGCGAGCGCCTCCAGGGCCGCTCGCTGACCGGTGCGAAGGAAAAGGACAAGAAAGCCGATCCGATCATCGTCCATCCGGACATCCGCCGCAAGCTGATGACGATGAAGGCCTTCAACGAGGCCGGGCGCGCGCTGATCCTGTGGACCGCGATAAAGTCGGACGTCGCGCACCGGTCCGGCGACGACAAGGAGCGCGAGGCGGCCGACGATCTGCTTGGCCTGATGACCCCGATCATCAAGGGCGTGCTCACCGACAAGGGCTTCGAGCACGCGGTGATGGCGCAGCAGGTCTATGGCGGCCACGGCTACATCGAGGAATGGGGCATGAGCCAGTTCGTGCGCGATGCCCGCATCGCCATGATCTACGAGGGCGCCAACGGCATCCAGGCGCTCGATCTCGTCGGCCGCAAGCTGGCATTGAACGGTGGCCGCGCCGTCCAGACTTTCTTCAAGGATGTCGGCGAGTTCTGCGAGGAAAACCGCTCCGACGAGAAGATGTCGGGCTACACAAAGGGCCTTAAAAAGGGTCTCAACGACCTCCAGGCCGCAACCATGTGGCTGATGCAGAACGGCATGAAGAACCCGGACAATGCCGGTGCAGCCTCGACCGACTACATGCACCTGTTCGGCCTTGTCGCGCTCGGCTACATGTGGGCGCAGATGGCCAAGTCGGCCCAGGCGAAGCTTGCGGAAGGCGCGAACGGTGACGGTTCCTTCTATGAGACCAAGCTGGTCACGGCGAAGTTCTTCATGGAACGGATCATGCCGGAAACCGGCGCGCATCTCGCCCGCATCTCCGCCGGTTCGGAGACCATGATGGCGCTGCCCGCGGAGGCATTCTGACCGGGCGGGGCATCGCCCGGTCTGTTCATCCTTGAACTTTCTTGCTATAGCGGCCGACATCCGGAGGACCTGTTCATGTCGCACGATCCCGCATCCGTCCTGGGCCTGCCGAAGGCCCCGTGGGCCGGCGAGGACGTCGGCATGCTCTACGACATGGCGCGGAAGTTCCTCGAGACCGAGATCGAGCCGCGCTACGCGGAATTCGAGAAGGCCGAGATCTTCGACCGCGAAAGCTGGAAGAAGGCGGGCGAGAACGGCCTGCTATGCGCGTCGATGCCCGAAGAATACGGCGGCTCGGGGGGCACCTATGCGCATGAGAGCGCCATCATAAAGG
>CATMOC010000450.1 GCA_950071955.1 uncultured Mesorhizobium sp.
CCTGCGGCGAAGCGAAACCGCGCGTGGCGAGCGAGAAGAAGACGACCAGCCCGAAGAGCAGCGCCAGGAAGCCGTAACGGATTGCCACCGAACGCAGCCCGAGGCGCGGCCGCGCCGCCACAGCGTCGCTCGTCTGCGTCATCGGGCGTTCCGCCACGTCGCTGTCCATCGTCCCTCGTTCCCTCACCTGCCCTACGCGGCGCCCTGGAGGCGCTTGCCCGCGACCTCGGCGAGCAGCAGGTCTATGTCGATGTCGCGGTTCAGGTGCTCTCCGACGATCGTGTGTTCCGACATGACCAGGATGCGGTCGGCCGTTTCAAGCGCCTCGTCCAGTTCTGTGAGGAACAGGAGCGTCGCCCGGCTGCCGGCGCTCTCGCGCAGCTTGGCCGCGATGTCGTGCCGCGCCGAGATGTCGACGCCCTGGAACGGCTCGTCGAGCACCAGCATGCGCGACGGCTGGGTAAGCCAGCGCGCGACCGTCACCTTCTGCTGATTGCCACCCGAAAGCGTCGCCAGATCGTCGCGCTCCGACTGGCAGACCACCTTCATGTCGGCGATCCGCTCTCGCGCGACCGCCCGTTCGCCGCGCCTGCTGGCGACGCCGAAGCGCGAAAAGCGCGGCAGGAAAGGCAGGCTCATGTTCTCGTAGATGTTGAAGTCCGGCACTATACCGGTGCGCGCCCGGTCCTTGGCGACGAGGAAGACACCGCTGCGGATCGCGTCCGCCGGCGTGCGCGGCGCGTAAGGCGCGCCGTCGAGGCTCATCGACCCGGAAACCGGCGCGGTGAGCCCGAAGATGGTTTCCGCGAGCTTCGTCTTGCCGACACCGACCAGCCCGGTGACGGCGACGACCTCGCCGGTGCCAAGCGCCAGCGAGAAAGGCCGGGCGCCCGGATGGATGCACAGGTCGATGGCGGCGAAGACGCCGCGGTCAGCATCGCGGGACCTGAGGCCTCCGGAATTCAGGTTCTGGCCGAGCATGGCGTTGACCGCGCCCTCGTAGTCGAGCGGCTTTTCGTCGAAGACGCCGGCGATGCGCCCGTCGCGCAGGCTGATGATGCGGTCGGCGAGGCGGCGGATGTCGGACATGCGGTGGGAGATGTAGAGAATCGCCACGCCGCGCTCGCGCAACCGGTCGATCAGGGCAAAGAGCCGGGACGCCTCGTTGCTTGACAGCGACGACGTCGGCTCGTCGAGGATCATGACCTTCGGCTCGCGCGCCATGGCACGCGCGATCGCCACCATCTGCCGGTCGGCGAGCGAGAGTTCGGTAACGTCGGCCCTCAGGTCGATGTCGAGGCCCATGCGCCCGGCGACCTCGGCGGCCTCGCGGCGGATGCGGCGGGGATTGAAGAACGCGCCGGAACCGGGACCGTTGAGTCGATCGAGGACGAGATTCGTCGCGACGTCGAGGTCGCCGACAACGCCGTCGTCGATGTTCTGGTGCACGGTCACCACGCCGGCGCGCATGGCGTCGGCCGGCGATCCCGGCAGGAACGGCGCATCTCCCAGCATCATCACGCCGCGATCGGCGCGGTGGATGCCGCTCATGATCTTGACGAGTGTGGACTTGCCCGCGCCGTTGGCTCCCATGAGCACGGTGACCTCGCCGGCGCGCAGGTCGAGCGCGATGCCGCGCAGCACCTCGTTCGGCCCGAACGATTTCCCCAGCCCCGCGATCCGGAAAACGGCGGTGTCTGCCATGCACTCCTCCCGATCCGACGCTAGGCACCACCCGAGCAATTGTCAACATCATTGACAAATGACAGAGCCTTGCTAGCGTGATCACGCTCCGGGCGGCGGTCCGGGACGTGAGGAGGAGCACAATGCAGGAGATCGCGTTCAAGGCGCTATCGGTCGAGACGCTTGGCCGACGGCTCGGCGGCATCGCGGCGGTGGCAGACCGCGTGGGCGGCGCGGCGGAAACCTGGAACATCCGCGAGGTCGGCGACGGAAACCTGAACCTCGTCTTCATCGTGGAAGGCGAGACCGGCACCGTCGTGGTCAAGCAGGCGCTGCCCTATGTCCGCCTCGTCGGCGACAGCTGGCCGCTTCCGCTGAAGCGCTCCTTCTTCGAATACAATGCGCTGGTGCGCCAGCAGCAGCGGGCGCCGGGCATGGTGCCGGAGATCTTCTACCATGACGAGGCGCAGGCGCTGGTGGTGATGGAGTTCCTGTCGCCTCACATCATCCTGCGCCGCGCACTGATAAAGGGCGAGCAGCTGCCGCGCATCGCCGAGGATCTCGGGCTCTTCATGGCTCGGACGCTGTTTCGCGGCTCCGACCTTTCGTTGACGCCGCGGGCGCGCAAGGAGGACATGGCGCTGTTCGCCGACAATGTCGAACTCTGCGACATCACCGAAAACCTGGTCTTCACGGATCCCTATTTTGACGCTCCGATGAACCGCCACACAGCGGGCCTCGATCCCGTCGTGGCCCGGCTTCGCGCCGATCGCGACCTGAAGGTGGAGGCGCAGAAGATGAAGCACCTCTTCGCCGCCAAGGCCGAGACGCTGGTTCACGGCGACCTGCACACGGGGTCCGTGATGGTCACGCAGGGCGACACGCAGGTCATCGATCCGGAGTTCGCCTTCTACGGTCCGATCTCCTTCGACGTCGGCATGCTGCTCGCCAACTACTGGATGTCGTTCTTCTCCCAGGCCGGCCACGAGACGGAAGGTTCGCGCGACGCCATGCGGAAGTACCTGTTGTCGGTGGTCGAGAAGACGTGGTCGGTGTTCCGTGACGAGTTCTCGCATCTGTGGCGCACGGAGCGCACCGGCATGCTCTACCACCGCAGCCTCTACGAGGACCAGGGCGACGACCTCGCCTCCGAACAGGCGCTCGGCCACTTGCTGCACGAGGTCTGGATAGAGATGCTCGGCTTCGCCGGCGTCGAAATCCACCGCCGCGTCCTGGGCCTCGCCCACAATGCCGATTTCGAGGACATCTCGAACGAGACGGCGCGCGCTCAGTGCGAGGCCGCGGCGCTGGCGTTCGGCCGGCACATCGCCGTGAATCGCCGCCACATCCAGTCGCTCGCCGAGATCAATGCGCTCGCCGCGGCGCTGAACGGCGCGCGGAAATCGATGCTCGCAGGGAAGGCGTGATGAAGGTTTCCGGCAGGCACTACCGCACGATCTGGGTCAACGAGGACGGCTGGTCGGTCGATATCATCGACCAGCGCTGGCTGCCGCACGACTTCCGCGTCGAGACGGTCCGCACGGTCGACGGCATCGCAACCGCGATCCGCGACATGTGGGTGCGCGGCGCGCCGCTGATCGGGGTCACCGCCGCCTACGGCGTGGCGCTGCGCATGCGCGAGGACGCCTCCGACGCCTCGCTCGATGCCGTGTGGGAGACCCTGCACGCCACGCGGCCGACGGCGATCAACCTGCGCTGGGCGCTCGACGAGATGCGCCGCGTGCTGCGTCCGCTTCCCGTTTCCGAACGGGCGAAGGCCGCCTACCGCCGCGCCGCCGAGATCGCCGACGAGGACGTCGAGCTGAACCGCGGCATCGGCAGGAACGGGCTGGAAATCATCCGGACGATCGCGGCGACGAAGAAGCCCGGCGAGCCGGTCAACATCCTTACACACTGCAACGCCGGGTGGCTTGCCACGGTCGACTACGGCACGGCGACCGCGCCGATCTATCTGGCGACGGAAGCCGGGATACCGATCCACGTCTATGTCGACGAGACGCGCCCCCGTAACCAGGGCGCCCATCTAACCGCCTGGGAAATGGCGGGCCACGGCGTTCCGCACACGCTGATCGTCGACAATGCCGGCGGCCACCTGATGCAGCACGGTATGGTCGATATGGTGATCGTCGGCACCGACCGCACGACGGCCAACGGCGACGTCTGCAACAAGATCGGCACCTACCTGAAGGCGCTTGCGGCGCAAGACAACGGAGTACCGTTCTACGTCGCGCTGCCGTCTCCGACGATCGACTGGACGATCCAGGACGGGTTCGACATCCCGATCGAAGAACGCGGCGGCGCGGAAGTCACCCAC
>CATMOC010000451.1 GCA_950071955.1 uncultured Mesorhizobium sp.
CGGACGCCCGGAATGCCGGGTGCCCGCGATCCAACTGTCCGCGTGGTTCGACGCCTCTACCACGATGGCTCGGGCTTCATCGGCTGCCGTGCCGCTGAACAGCAGGCGCACGATCTGGAGCTCGGCTTCCACTACGAACATGGCGCCGTCGTGCGCGACGAGACGTTCGCGCCGCCGCGCGATCCCATGGGAGGCAGGTACGTTCCGGTGACGCGCCCCGGCCACAGGCTGCCGCATGCGCGGATCGCCAAGGACGGGAGAGAACTGTCGACGCTCGATCTCGCCGAAAAGGGGAACTTCGTCCTGATCACGGGCTGCCGCGCCGAAGCATGGCGTCAGGCGGCGATCCAGATTGCCGGAAGCGAAGGGATCCGCCTTGTGACGGTGAGAATCGGCGACGAAGGCGACTATCGCGATCCGCATCGCGACTGGCTGTCGCTGCGCGACATCGGCGAGGACGGCGCGATCCTGGTGCGGCCCGACAACCATGTCGCATGGCGCTCCCGCACAGGCCATCCGGATGCAGTCGGCGTGCTCAGCGACGCATTCGCGACCATACTGAAGCTTGACGTGGATGCGGTCGGACAGGCAAGGCCGACGGCGCGGGTGGTTGCCTGAATGAAGCGCATGCCAGGCCATGCCCTCCCCCGGTTCGCCGGCGATGGGGAGCTCGCCGACCGGAGTGTACGCAGTTGAACATATTCCATCTCCTAGACCAGACCGCCCGGCGGTTTCCGGACCTTGGCGCCGTGTATACCGGGTCGATGGAAGTGGCGACCTTCGCGGCGCTGCGATCACGGGCGTTGCGCATCGCGGCTTTCCTGCGCGACCGCTTCGCGCCGGGAGAGCGCATCGTGATCGTCACCGAGAATTGCCCGGAATATGTCGAGCTCTTTTTCGGCATATGGGCGGCCGAGATGGCGGTGACGCCGGTGAATGCGAAGCTGCATCCAAAGGAAATGGTGCAGATTCTGGGAGATTCAGGCGCCGCCGCGGCCTTCGTCTCGCCGAAAATCATCGACCGGCTGCGCAGCGAGGCGGCTGCTTCCCAGGCAGCGGACTGTCTTCTCCAGGTGATCGGCGGCGACGGCTACGAAACTCTGCTCGGGGAAGAATGGGACGGTGAAGTCGGCTCGGACCCCAACGCGCTCGCGTGGCTCTTCTACACGAGCGGCACGACCGGCCGTTCCAAGGGGGCCATGCTTTCCCACCGCAACATCATGGCCATGACGATCGCCCACCTTGCCGACATGGAGGTGGTCGACGAGAACGCGAGCCTGGTCCACGCCGCGCCGATGTCACATGGATCGGGCCTCTATCTGCCCGCCTATGTGGCGCGCGGCGCGCGACAGGTGGTGCCCGCGAGCGGCGGTTTCGATCCGGCAGAATTCACCGATCTCTGCTCGGCCCATCCGGGCGTCGGCGCGTTCTTCGCCCCCACCATGGTTCAGCGGCTGCGCCTGGAGGCGCAGCGGTCGGGGCGGACACCGCAGAACCTTCGCACCATCGTCTATGGCGGCGGGCCGATGTATCTGGAGGAGATACGCAAATCGCTCGACGTCTTCGGGCAGGTCTTCGTGCAGATCTACGGCCAGGGCGAATCGCCGATGACCATCACGGGACTGCGGCGCACGGATCACCTGACCGGCGACGACGCGACGCTGGCCTCGGTCGGATATGCGCGAAGCGGGCTCGAGGTGCGGGTGGTGGATCAGGACATGAAGCCGGTCCCACCAGGCGAGATCGGCGAGGTGATCTGCCGGGGCGACGTCGTGATGTCGGGCTACTGGAACAACCCGGACGCCACGGCGGCGGCGCTGCGCGACGGCTGGCTCTACACTGGCGACATGGGATCGTTCGACGAACGCGGCTACCTGACGCTTCGCGACAGGTCGAAGGACGTCATCATCAGCGGCGGAACCAACATATACCCGCGCGAGGTCGAGGAGGCGCTGCTCAGGCATCCCGCGGTGAGCGAGGTCTGCGTGGTCGGCCAGGAACATCCCGAATGGGGCGAGATCGTCGTCGCGGTGATCGGGCCCGCCGACGGCCAGACCGCGGAAGAACGCGAACTGGATGCGCATTGCGTCGAGCACATCGCGCGCTTCAAGCGTCCCAAGCGCTACCTCTTCGTCGAAAGCCTGCCGAAGAGCAATTACGGCAAGGTGCTGAAGCGCGAGCTTCGACTGCAACTGCCGCCGCTCGACGACTGACGCCGACCATTTTCACGCTCGCCGGGCTTCAGGTGAAGCGGAGGGCCGTTTCCGGCAGGAGGAGACAACATGCAGAACGCCTTCAACCTTTCAGGGCAGCGCATCCTGATCACCGGTGCCGGCGGCACGCTCGGCGGCGCCACCGTCAGAGCCTGCGCGATGCTAGGCGCGGAAGTGGTGCTCGCCGACCTCGATGCTCCGGAGAAGATCGCATCCGAACTTTCGGCGCAGGGCCGAAGCGTAAGTTTTCACGCACTTGACAATACGTCCCGCTCGCAGGTGGACGCTTTCGTCGCGTCCCTCGGGACCATCGATGCCTTCGCGGACTGCAGCGGCATCTATTCGAAGGGTGACTGGCTGGCCGACGAAACCTGGGATGCGCTCTACGAGCGCACCATCGACGTCAATGTACGAGGCCCGATCAACCTGATGCGCGCCGTGATGCCGGCCATGATGAAGCGCGGACACGGCCGGATCGCGCTAACGACTTCGCTCGCCGCGCGCAGCGCCGGCACGACGCTCTCCGTCGAGCCCGCATACGTGGCGTCGAAGGGCGCACTCCAGGGCCTGGTTCACTATTTCGCCCGCCAGGCGGCGAGCAGCGGGGTCGTGGTCAACGCCGTCGCGCCGGGGCCGATCGAGACTCCGATGACGCTCGCTTCCGGCCAACCCTTCGATTTCGCGAAACTCCCGACCGGCCGCTTCGGCAAGCCCGCCGAGATCGGCTGGCCGATGGCTTTCCTGTGCTCGCCCGGATGCACCTACATGACCGGCGTCGTCATCGACATCAACGGCGGCCTGCATTTCTCCTGAACCCGGGGCAGGTGTCCCCAGCGGCGGGGATATGAAGCAGCCGCGCCTGCCGTCAAGCTGCACGATACCGGGAACCGCATCGCCGGGTGCCGGGGAATCCAAGTCACATAGGACGAACGCATGCTGATCACGCTCGGCTTCTACAGACGAAAGCCGGGACTTACATGGGACGAGTTCGCCACGCACTGGCGCGACGTCCACGGGCCGCTGCTGGCGGACAATCCCGAACTGTCCAGGTTCATGATCCGTTACGTCCAGCATCACATCAGTCCAAGCAGCGGCTGGGGGAGCCTCAGCGCGGTCGGCGGCGTGGGCGCGCTCGACTATGACGGTTTCTCCGAGTCCTGGTTCGAGAGCCTGGAGGCGCGAAAGGCCTTGCACTCGCTGCCCTACTTCCAGGAGACGATGATCGAGGACGAGCGCAAGTTCCTCGACATGGACGCGACGCGGATCCTGATGTTCGACAAGCAGGTCGTGCAGATCGGCAAGGACTACGCCGCCGAATTCCTCGCAGGGAGAGCTTGATCGACATGCAGCGTTTCGAAGGCCGCGCGGCAATCGTCACCGGTGCGGGACAGGGTATTGGCCGCGCGATCGCGGAGCGACTCCACGCGGAGGGAGCATCGGTCCTGTTCGTGGACAAGAACCCGGATCTGCTGACCAGCCTCCCCGACGATCCGCGCATGTCAGCGCTGACCTGCGACGTGACGACCGGCGACGCTCCGCGGGCCGTGCTCTCCGCCTGCCTGGATGCCTTCGGCCTCGTATCCATCCTCGTGAACAATGTCGGCGTGGGCAACGCTCCGCCGCTGCACGAGACGACCGATGAGATCTACGACTTTCATCTCGGCGTGAACCTGCGGCCGACCTTTCGTCTCTCGCGCGACATCCTCCCCGAACTGCGCAAGTCGCGCGGCACGATCTTCAACATTGCCTCCAGCATCTTCCTCGTCGGCTACCGGCGCTGGGCCGCGTATTCGGCCGCGAAGGT
>CATMOC010000452.1 GCA_950071955.1 uncultured Mesorhizobium sp.
CAGCCCCGCCTTGCCCCGGCCGGTCCGGTTCGTCGCCAAGGCGGAGCTGAGGAATTCGTGGATGACGCGCATCCCGCTTCAACGGCTGGAAGCCGAATTCGTCGAACGGTTCGACCGCGAACGGGGAATCGACGACGCCGGACGGGTGACCCAGGGCCTACGGGACGGGCACTCGCCGCTGTTCTTCGCCGAAGGGACCCTGTCGCGGATGCCGGGGTTGCTGCCTTTTCTTATGGGCGCCTTCATCACCGCGGCGGAAGCCGACGCGCCGATCGTGCCGGTCATCATCCGCGGCACCCGGTCGATGTTGCGCGACGGTTCATGGTTGCCGAGGCCGGGGACCATCACCGTCGTCATCGGCAAAACCATCGAGCCGGACCCTGCCAACGGCGAGGAGGGGAATTGGGCCCGGGCGGTGTCGCTTCGCGACCGGGTGCGCCAAGAGATCCTCAAGCATTCCGGCGAGCCGGACCTTGAAAGAGAGGACTCGCCGGTCAGGGCCTTGAAAGAGCAACTCTAAGGCCGCCTGTGGATAAAGTGTCCACAAATTAACCATTTGAAATTAAATAATAAATTATTCTTATCCCCATCTCTCCTTAGGTTCCCACGGCTTTTCCAGAGGGTTGTCCCATGTGGTTGCGGGCCCTCACCCCCTTCTTTCAGTCGCCCGGGGGTCGAGGGCGTCCTGGAGCCCGTCGCCGAGGAAGTTGAACGCGATCACGGTGACGAAGATCAAGACGCCGGGATAAAACGCCAGCGACGGCGCCTCGAAGATCAGTTCGTCGTGCACCTGGAGCAGCATCTCGACATCGTCGAGCCCGGCGTCGGCGAGCGCGGCCTCGATCCTGACCATGGCGCGACGGATAATGTCGGCGGCCGAGCCCTGGATCGGCGCATTGATCGCGGCGCGCTCGTTAAAGGCACGCACCTGCGGGTTGGACGAGCGGATCTCGGGATAGTGCGCGCGGCGGCCGAAGATGGTCTCGACGAAGCCCTTGTCGCGCGCGGTCGCTTTGGTGGCGTCCATATAGTCGCGGATGCCGGGAAAGCGCTCGAAATACTTGCGGATGTAGGCACCCGCCTCCTCGCGCGGGATCGACAGCTGGTTGGCCAGCCCGAATGCCGAGATACCGTAGATGATGCCGAAATTGATCGCCTTGGCGCGTCGGCGTACCTCCGGCGGCATGCCCTCCACCGGCACCGAGAACATCTCGGACGCCGTCATGGCATGGATGTCGATGCCATCGGCGAAGGCCTGGCGCAGCTGGGGGATGTCGGCGACGTGGGCGAGCACGCGCAGCTCGATCTGGCTGTAGTCGGCCGAGATCAGCTTGTGGCCGGGCTCGGCGACGAAGGCGGTGCGGATCTTGCGGCCTTCCACGGTGCGGATCGGGATGTTCTGCAGGTTGGGTTCCGACGAGGAGAGCCGGCCGGTAGAGGTCGAGGCCATCGAATAGCAGGTGTGGACGCGCTTGGTATCCCGGTTGATGTAGCCGGGTAGCGCGTCTGTGTAGGTGGATTTCAGCTTGGTCAGCTGGCGCCAGTCGACGATCTTGCGCGGCAGTTCGTGGCCCTCCGCGGCGAGGTCTTCGAGAATTCGCGCCGAGGTGGACCATTGCCCGGTCGCCGTCTTGGTGGCGCCGGCAAAACCCATCCTGCCGAACAGGATGTCGCCCAGCTGCTTGGGGGAGCCGATGTTGAAGCGCTCGCCGGCAAGCTGGTAGATCTCGTCTTCGAGGGCTGCCGCCGACTGCGCGAAATCGCCCGAGAGGCGCGACAGGATCTGCCGGTCGACGGCGATGCCGCGGCGCTCCATGCGTCCGATCACGTCGATCAGCGGCCGCTCAAGCCGCTCGTAGACAGCCGTCAGCCCGTCGGCGACGAGCCGGGGCTTCAGCACCTGCCAGAGCCGTAGCGCAACGTCGGCATCCTCGGCGGCGTAGGCGGTGGCCCGGTCGATGTCGACCATGTCGAACGTGACCTGCGACTTCCCCGAGCCCGCCACGTCCTTGTAGGGGATCGGGATGTGGCCGAGCCAGCGCTCCGAGAGCTTGTCCATGCCGTGGCCGCCGGTGTTGCCGCTGGATGAGCCGCCGTCGAGCACGTAGGAGATCAGCATGGTGTCGTCGAGCGGTGCCATCGGCAGGCCGAGGCGATAGAGCAGCACCCAGTCGTACTTGATGTTCTGGCCGATCTTGAGCACCGAGCGGTCGGCGAGCACGGGCTTCAGCGCCGCGAGCGCGTCGTGGAACGGGATCTGCCCCTCGATCAGTTCGCCGCCGCCGAGCAGGTCGCCCTTGCCGTTGCGATGGGAGAGCGGAACGTAGGCCGCCTTGCCCGGACGCGTGGCGATCGAGAAGCCGACGAGTTCCGCCTCCATCGGGAAAAGCGACGTGGTCTCGGTATCGATCGACAGGATGCCGGTCTCGCGCGCATCCGCCAGCCACGCCTCGAGGGTCGCCAGATCGCGGATCGTCACATAGGCGGTGCGGTCGATCCGGTTGGCCGCGGCCGCCTCGGCGCGCGCCGTCACCAGCGCGGCGGGCGTCATCGCCTGCGGGCCAGAGGCGGCCTCGCCCGCGGGGCCGGCCGGCGCCGGCTGCGCCGCATCCCCTTCGTCGAGGTCCGGCCCGTGCGCCTTGCCGTCGAACTCGACATCAACCGGTGCCGCCTCGATGGCGGCCGCGTCCGCTCCCGTCGCCTCGGCGACGCGCCGTGTCAGCGTGGAAAACTCCATCGCCTTCAGGAAGCCGATCAGCTTCGGTCCGTTGGGCGGCTGCAGCACGAGGTCGTCCAGGCCTTCGACGAGCGGTACGTCGTCCTTCAGCCGCACGAGTTCGCGCGAGATGCGCGCCTTCTCGGCATGCTCGATGATCGATTCGCGGCGCTTGTTCTGCTTGATCTCGGAGGCGCGCGCGAGCAGCGTATCGAGATCGCCGAACTGTTCCAGGAGCTGCGCGGCGGTTTTCGGCCCGATGCCGGGGACGCCCGGAACGTTGTCGATGGAATCGCCCGTCAGCGCCTGCAGGTCGATCATCTTCTCGGGCGGCACGCCCCATTTCTCGATGACCTCCGCGACCTTGATCTCGCGGTCCTTCATCGGGTCGTACATCGAGACCGTCGGCCCGACGAGCTGCATCAGATCCTTGTCGGAGGAGATGATGGTGGTGTCACCGCCAGCCTCGCAGGCGAGCCGGGCATAGGTGGCGATCAAGTCATCGGCCTCATAGCCTTCGATTTCCAGGCACGGCAGGTCGAAGGCGCGCGTCGCCTGGCGGATGAGGCCGAACTGAGGGATCAGGTCATCCGGCGGCGCCGATCGGTTGGCCTTGTATTTGGGGTACATCGTGTTGCGGAAGGTCTTCGCCGAATAGTCGAAGATGACCGCGAAATGCGTCGGCACCACGCCGACATCGGTGTTGCGCGCGTCCTGCACCAGCTTCCACAGCATGTTGCAGAAGCCGGCCACCGCGCCGACGGGAAGACCGTCGGACTTGCGCGTCAGAGGCGGAAGCGCGTGATAAGCGCGGAAGATGTATCCGGACCCGTCGACGAGGAAGAGGTGATCACCCTTTTTCATGGCTGAGAGGGATAGCCTGCCTCTTGCCCGAAATCCACGCGAATCCGCACGTGGGGACGGCCTCCTGCCATAGGATGCACGGCCTCGCGGATCACGCGTTCGTTACGAACTTGTAATCTTCGTGCCCTTGATTCGCCATTTTCAAAAACCATTTTCTGGTCATCGGAAGTTTTTTCCGAAGTTCGGTTCAAGGCCCGTCCCCCGCCTCACCGAACAGGCGGCAGCCTAATCCCCCCTCTCCGGGCTGCCGCAAGCTTATAGTACGGCCACCGTGGTATCCCCCTCCACCACGGTGGCCATTTTCTTTTCCGCACCTATCTGACGACGGATGCCAGAACCCCAAAATCCCCGTAAGAGGCGAGCGCTGCTCCTCTTCAATCCCAACGCCCGGCGCGGTCGCGACGGCGTCGGCAAGGTGGTCGAGCGGCTC
>CATMOC010000453.1 GCA_950071955.1 uncultured Mesorhizobium sp.
GGGGGGGCCGTAGAAGGGGCAGGAGAGGCCGCGGCCGTAGGGGAGCTGGCGGCCCATCTCCCAGGTGTCGAGGACCTGCCCCTGGTGGGTGGCGTGGACGACCAGCTCCTCCAGGCGCGCGAGCGTCTTCGGGTCGAGCCGCAAATAAGGGAATTCGCGCGTCAGGTACGGCACCGGCGTATAGACCGTCTTGCCTTCGTAAAGCGCCCGGATGCGGATGGGGATCTGCGGGTGGTCCGGGTTCGTCTTGACCGTCTTCGCGTCCTGCCAGGCCTGCGTCTGCGCCAGGCGCCAGGCCGCGACGTCGGCGCCGACGAAGTTCGGGATCATGCTCCAGGCGGGACCGATCGCCACGCCCTCGTCTTCCAGCCTGCGCCAGATGTCGTGGCGCACGGCGTCCTTGCCCGGGTTGCGCCCGGCCCAGCGGCCCTTTTCAGGCATGCGCGATCTCCTGCGAAAGAGCCTGCTCCAGGCTGGCAATCCCCGCCGTCCAGCCGACGATGCCGCCCTGCGCGACGATCATCTCTATTGCCGCCGCCTTGAACTCAGGGAAGTAGCTTTCGGTGGCCTCCTCGATCAGCAGGCATTCGTAGCCGCGGTCGTTGGCCTCGCGCATCGAGGTCTGGACGCAGACCTCCGTCGTCACCCCGGCGAAGACGAGCTGCGCGATGCCCATCTCCTGCAGGCGCTCGTGCAATCCCGTCGCCCAGAACATGCCCTTGCCGGGCTTGTCGATCTCGATCTCGCCGGGTATCGGTGCGAGTTCCGGCACGATCTGGTTGCCAGGTTCTCCCGCGATCAGGATTCGTCCCATCGCGCCGTCGTCCCCGATCCGCAGCCCGGGTTTGCCGCGCAGTCGTTTCGCGGGAGGACAATCCGAGAGATCCGGCCGGTGCGCCTCGCGGGTGTGGATCACGGGCCAGCCCCGGTCGCGGAACAGTTCGAGCAGCCTTGCCACCGCCGGAATGGCCGGCAGCAGGCGCGACACGTCGTTGCCGAGCACGGCGCCGAACCCGCCCGGCTCGATGAAGTCGCGCTGCATGTCGATCACCACCAGCGCGACGCGCTGCGGGTCGAGGCTGAAGTCGTAGGGGCGGGCGGGGATAGAGATGGCCATCCTCAATGCCCCGCCATGTGCTGGCCGATCGTGTTGCGGTCGGTCTCGCCGATTGGCGCGACGTAGCTGATCGTGCCGCCCGACATCACCGCCACCCGGTCGGCGAGTTCCAGGATCTCGTCCAAATCCTCGCTGACCAGCAGCACCGCCGCGCCGCGGTTGCGCTGCTCCATGATCTGGCTGCGGATTTCCGAAACCGAGGCGAAGTCGAGGCCGAAGCACGGATTGGCGACGATCAGGACGTCGACGTCGCCCGACAGTTCGCGCGCCAGCACCGCGCGCTGCACATTGCCTCCCGACAGCGCCTCGATGGGCGAGTCCGGCGAGGTCGTCTTCACGCGGTAGAGCGCGATCAGTTCCTCCGCCTTCTTGCGCATCGGCCCTGGCGACAGCCACCAGCCGAGGCTCGCCACGGGAGGCTTGTCGAAGGAGCGGAAGGCCATGTTCTCGGCAACGCTCATGCGCGGAACCGTGGCGTTCTTCAGCGGCTCCTCGGGCAGGCCGAAGACCTTGAACCGGTCGAAATCGGAACGCTTGGGCTCGAATGGCTTGGCGTGGATGAAGATGCGCCCGTCCGACAGCGGCCGCTGACCGGCCAGCGCCTCCACGAGCGCGCTCTGTCCGTTGCCCGATACGCCCGCGATGCCGACGATCTCACCGGCGCGGACCTTGAGGTTGACGACGTCGATCGCCGGCCGTCCTTCCTCGTCCTGTGCGCAGAGCCCGGCAAGCTCCAGCACCACCGGCTGGTCGTTGTGGATGCGGCGCTCGGCGCGCTCGCGCACCTCGGTGTCGCCGATCATCATGCGGCTCATCTCGGCGACGGTGGCGGAGCGGGCGTCGCCGGTTCCCGTCAGCCGTCCGCGCCGCAGCACGGTGAAGCTGTCGCAGAAGGCCTTCACCTCGCGGAACTTGTGCGAGATCATCAGGACGGTGATCTCGCCGCGCGATGCCATTTCCCCCAGCAGCCCGAGCACCTCGTCCGCCTCGCCGGGAGTCAGCACCGACGTCGGCTCGTCGAGGATCAGGACGCGTTGGTCGAGATAGAGCAGCTTCAGGATTTCCAGCTTCTGCTTTTCGCCGGCCGAGAGCGTCGAGACCTGCGCGTTCAGCGGCACGCGGAACGGCATGCGGTCCATGAAGGCTTCGAGCTTCGGTTTCTCTGACTTCCAGTCGACGATCGCCGGGGCGTCCGCCCGCGAGATGACGAGATTCTCGGCAGCGGTGAGGCAGGGAACGAGAGTAAAATGCTGGTAGACCATGCCGATACCGAGATCGCGCGCGTCGCGGGGGCTGCGGACCGCCGCTTCCTGTCCGTCGAGCAGCACGGATCCGCGCGTGGCGGCGTAAAAGCCCATGATGCATTTGACGAGCGTCGACTTGCCCGCGCCGTTCTCTCCAAGCAGCGCGTGGAACGAGCCGGACTTGACGTCGATGGACACATCGTCGAGCGCCACCAGCGGCCCGAAGATCTTGGTCATGCCGATGGTCTGGAGCGAGGGCGCGCGCCTGGCTTCCGTCGCCATGTCCAACGAGGTCGCGGCGCTCATGGCAGTGCCTCCAGGAATGCACCGGACGTGGCGACGGCGCCGAACACGCCGCCCTGCATCTTGATCATGTCGATCGCCGCGAGGTGGTTTTCGAGCTTCGTCGCCGCGCAGCAGTCCTCCAGCAGAAGGCATTCGTAGCCCCGGTCGTTGGCGTCGCGCATGGTCGTGTGCACGCAGACGTCCGTGGTGACGCCGGACAGCACGATGTTGCGTATGCGCTTGTTCCGCAGCACCAGCTCGAGGTCTGTCGCCAGGAACGAGCCCTTGCCCGGCTTGTCGATGATCGCCTCGCCCGGCTCGGGCTGCAGTTCCGGGATGATCTCCCATCCGGGCTCGCCGCGCACGAGGATGCGCCCGCACGGACCCTGGTCGCCGATGCCGGCGCCGATGCGCTGCGACCGCCAGCGCTTGTTCGCCGGCAGGCCGGAAAGGTCCGGCTTGTGGCCCTCGCGGGTGTGGATGATCGGGTAGCCCTTGGCGCGAAGCGCCTCCAGAACCTTCGCGATCGGCACGATCGGCGCGCGGGTCAGCGAGATGTCGTAGCCCATGGAGTCCACGTAGCCGCCGGGAGCGCAGAAGTCGGTCTGCATGTCGATGACGATGAGGCACGTATTGTGCGGGCCGATGTCGCCGTCGAACGGCCAGGGATAGGGATCGGCGGCAACCGTGACGGCTCCGGCCACCAGGGCTTTTTCGATCCGTTCGTCGACGAGGCTCATGGTGTCTTCCTCACTTCACGATGGAGAGTTCGCCCGGCACTTCACGCGCCGCGCTCTTGGAGCGGGCCGAGGCGATCATGATGAAAAGGGTCAGGATGTAGGGGGCGGCATTGAAGAAGTAGTAGCCCTGGCTGATGCCGACCGATTGCAGCGCGGGCCCGATGGCGCCCGCCGCACCGAACAGGAGTGCGGCGAAGATGCAGCGTATCGGGTCCCACCGCGCGAAGATGACCAGCGCCACGGCCATCAGGCCTTGCCCAGAGGACAGGCCCTCGTTCCAGCTTCCGGGATAGTAGAGCGACAGGAAGGCGCCGCCGACGCCGGCGAGGAAGCCGCCGGCCGAGGTCGCCAGCAGGCGCACGAGATCGACCGAGACGCCCATCGCCTTGGCCGAGGCGGCGCTGTCGCCGGTCATACGTACGATCAGGCCCCAGCGCGTGGTGCGGAACGCCCATGCCATGAAGGCGGCGAGCGCGATGCCGACGAAGAACAGCGGGTTGACCTGGAGCGCCTGCGCGACCAGCGGATCGCCGGACCAGTCGGCCAGATGGATGGCTTCGAGCCGTGGCGCGGTCGGCTGGATGTAGCGCTTACCTATTAAGAAGGCGAGGCCAATTCTAC
>CATMOC010000454.1 GCA_950071955.1 uncultured Mesorhizobium sp.
TTCCTTCCGGCCCGTAGCGTCGGTCGATCTCCCGCTTCTGGGACGATGGATGCGCAAACCGCACTGGCGTGAATGGTGGGGCGATCCGGAAATCGAACTCGGCTACATTCAGGATATGGTGGAAGGGCGCGACACCACGAGGCCTTTCATCTTCTGCAAGAACGACCGCGACATCGGCTATATCCAGTACTGGTTCGTCGGCCACCACCAGAACGGGACCTGGCTCGCGGAAAATCCCTGGCTCGGCGACCTGCCGGCCGAGACGATCGGCGTCGATCTATCAATTGGCAGCGCCAGCGACCTTTCCATGGGTCTCGGGACCGAGGCTCTGGTCGCTTTCGTCGCGAGATTGCGGGACACCGGCTTCAGCCAGATCATCATCGATCCAGACCCGAACAACATCCGCGCGGTTCGCGCCTACGAGAAAGCCGGCTTCCGACCGATTGCCGAACTCGCCGGCAAGACCGGCGACAGCCTGATCATGCGTCATGTCGCGAGCAGCGTGTCCGGATGATAAGCCCCGAGACACTCGATCGCGCGGTGGCCGGCGGGATCATCACCAGCGAGCAGCGCGACACGCTCCTGACCATGGAACTCCCCCGGTTCCATGCGGGAGAAGATGACGAGGCCAACCCCGAAGAGAATTTGCGCCTGATCGGCGGCGGCAACGATCTGTTCGTCACCGTCGGTATCGTCCTTCTGTCCGCCGGGTTCTATTTCGTGCTGTCGACGCTGTTGGCAGGCCGTACCTTTTGGATAGCCGCGCTGGCGGCCGCATTTGCCTGGGCAATAGCCGAGATCGTGACGCGGCAGCACCGCATGAAGCTGTCGTCCACGGTGCTCAGCCTCGCCTTCATGGCCGCCGTGACTGTTCTGCTCTGGCTCGCGGTCCAGGAACGCTATCCGATCAGCCGGCCGGAATCGGTCTGGCAGGTGCTCGCGTTGCGCCAGACGGCTGCCCCGGCGGGTTATCTTCTGTTCGGCGGCATCATCGCCGCGGCAACCGGTTACTTCTGGCGGTTTCGGGTCCCGATGCTCGCCGGCGTGGTCGCGGTGTCCGCAACGCTGCTCGCCTTCCTGCAGACGGCGGTACTGCTTTATGACGGCGTGACCGTCGGGACGGTGGCAGTCCCGCAGATCGAAGACGTTCCCGAACTCGTCCGCGCCTCGCTCTACATGCCGCTCGTGTGCGGCCTCGTCGTTTTCGGTATCGCTGTGGCGCTCGACCTCCATGACCGGGAGCGACGGACCACCTGGTCGGACTGCGCATTCTGGCTTCACGTCGTTTCGGCGCCGATGCTGGTCCACCCTCTCTTCATCCTCGCTACCGGCCACGACGTCGCGTTCGGTCAGGCCGAACCGGATGAGAGTGCTACGGTAATGCTGACGCTGCTCATCATCGGCTTCGTCTATGTCGCCCTGGCGATCGATCGCCGGTCGCTGCTCGTTCCCACACTCGCCTATTTCGGATCGCTCGGGATCTATTATCTGGTGAACTCGACAGCCAACACCACAGGAATTCCGCCCTTCGCTCTCATCCTGCTGGTCATCGGCGCCCTCATCATCACGTTCGGAGCGGGATGGCAGCACATACGCCGCTTGATCGTCCGCCCTACTCTCCCCACATCGGTTTTCAACCGTCTCCCTCCCCTCAAGGTTCGATCGTACAGTAGATGACCCATTTTTCCCCCCGTGAAATCGTGTCCGAACTCGACCGCTACATCATCGGTCAGAAGGACGCCAAGCGCGCCGTGGCAATTGCCTTGCGCAACCGCTGGCGCCGCCAGCAGCTCGAAGGCAACATGCGCGAAGAGGTGATGCCGAAGAACATCCTGATGATCGGGCCGACGGGCGTGGGCAAGACCGAGATCTCGCGCCGTCTCGCCCGCCTCGCGGGGGCACCGTTCACCAAGGTCGAGGCGACGAAATTCACCGAGGTCGGCTATGTCGGCCGCGACGTCGAGCAGATCATCCGCGACCTCGTCGAAGTCGCCATCGGGCTCGTGAAGGAGAAGATGCGCGAGGACGTCAAGGCGCGGGCGCATGTCAACGCGGAGGAGCGCGTCCTCGAAGCGCTCGTCGGCAAGACCGCAAGCCCGGCGACCAAGGACAGTTTCCGCAAGAAGCTGCGCAGCGGCGAAATGGACGACAAGGAAATCGAGATCGAGGTCGCGGACACCTCGCCGGGCGGCTTCGAGATTCCGGGCATGCCCGGCGCCAATATCGGCGTGCTGAACATCAACGACATGCTGTCGAAGGCGATGGGCGGACGCACGAAGACCCGCAAGACGACCGTGAAGGACTCCTACGGCCATCTGATCAACGACGAGTCTGACAAGCTCCTCGATCAGGACGAGGTGGTCCAGCGCGCCCTTGAATCGACGCAGAACGACGGGATCGTCTTCCTCGACGAGATCGACAAGATCGCCACGCGGGAGGGCGGGGTCGGCGCCGGCGTGTCGCGCGAAGGCGTGCAACGAGACCTGCTGCCGCTGGTCGAGGGGACCACGGTCGCGACGAAGTACGGGCCGGTCAAGACCGACCACATCCTATTCATCGCCTCCGGTGCCTTCCACGTGGCCAAGCCGTCGGACCTGCTGCCCGAACTCCAAGGCCGCCTGCCAATTCGCGTCGAACTCCGCGCGCTCGAAAAGGAGGACTTCGTCCGCATCCTGACCGAAACGGAGGCGAGCCTGATCAAGCAGTACATCGCTCTGATGAAGACCGAAGGCGTCGACCTCGAATTCACGGAGGATGCGATCGACCGGCTCGCGCAGATCGCTGTCGACCTCAACGCCAGTGTGGAGAACATCGGCGCGCGCAGGCTTCAGACCGTGATGGAGCGGGTACTCGACGACATTTCCTTCGATGCCCCGGACCGCTCGGGCTCAAAGGTCCTGATCGATGCTGAATACGTCGACAGGAATGTCGGCGATCTGGCGAAGAACACAGATTTGTCCCGTTTCATCCTGTAATGCCCGCGGCGGGAATCCCGGCAGGGCGACGCGCACGGCGCCTTGCCGAAACAGGTTTCCGCCCGGACGACATTCGTCGGATGCAATCCATCACGCAGGATTGATGACGCGTTTAGGGGCAAATCGCCATCGAATTTGCGGCGCGCTCGACACTCGGGGCCGGTTTTAATACGGTCCCGGAAGTTTTTTTCGGCAGGTACGCGGACTTGGGTGCATGGGGAAATTACTGAATGTCTCCATCGGTTTGGTGCTGGCGTGGGCCGTCGTCCCCGCGCAGGCGCTGACGCCCGTACCACCGGGCAACCGGCATGCCGAACAGCCGCCGGTCCCCGCCGGCTCGGCATCCCGCACCGACGCGCTGAAGACGACATACGAGCGGAAGTACCAGAAGGTCCTGCGCCTTCTCGAGAGCGACGGATCGCTTCGCCGGAAGATCGAGGATGCAGCCGCGCATTTCGACATCGATCCGCTCCACGTCGCGGCAGCGATTGTCGGCGAGCACACCTACAACGTCGACGCCTACGACCGGCTGCAGACCTACTACGTCAAGGCGGTCTCCTACCTCAATTCGGACTTCAGCTTCTCCTACGACGGAGAGAGCATCGACAGTTTCATCGCCCGGCCCGAGTTCGGCGTCTGCGCCGGCGCGGTTGGAAGCTATGATGTGTGGACGTGCCGCGAACGCGTCTGGACGTCGGTCTTCCGGGGCAAGACCGTCGGCGGCAAGTCCTTTCCGGCCGACCGCCTCAGCGCCGTCTTCTTCCAGCCATTCTATGCCGGCCAGACATTCGGGATCGGCCAGCTCAATCCCCTCACCGCGCTGACGATGACCGACGTGGTCCACGAAGCGACGCGACTTCCGAGGCTCGACCATCGCAATCCGCAGGAAGTCTACCGGACCATCATGGATCCGGACCTGACGCTCACTTACGTCGCGGCGACGATCCGCAAGGCGATCGACGCCTACGCGTCCATCGCCGATTACGACATCTCAAGCAATCCGGGCATCACCGCCCCCCTCT
>CATMOC010000455.1 GCA_950071955.1 uncultured Mesorhizobium sp.
GATGTCGTAGCGGCTGCCACGCCGCTCCTCGCGCTCGGCGAATTTCTTGGCGTCCTCGCAGATCCAGCGGATCGGCTTGTCTCCGAGCCGGGCGACCTCCTGGTTCTCGCGCGCCCAGCCGATCGCCTTCTTCGAGGCATCCACATGCGTCACCTCGGCGCCCGCGCGCGCGGCAACCAGGGAGGCAATCCCGGTATAGCCGAAAAGGTTCAGCACCCTGACCTGCCGCCCGGCACCGCGGATCAGCGCATCCATCTGGCTCCAGTGCGAGGCCTGTTCGGGAAAGACGCCAACATGCCGGAACGAGGTGAACCGACCGAGATAGTCGATGCCGTCATGCCGCATCGGCCAGGTCTCGCCGAGCACGGCCTTGGGAAAGCGCCAGCGGCCCATGCCCTCCTCGTCGGTGTCGCCGGTGAAGATCGCGTCGACGTCGTTCCAGTCCGCCTCCGGCAGGGCACGGGCCCAGATCGCCTGACCTTCGGGCCGCACGATGCGGTAGGGCCCGTACTGCTCCAACTTTTCGCCGCCTCCTGAATCGAGCAGGGCGTAATCCTCGTTGGGGGTGACTTCGAGGATGAGCGGAACGGTTTCGGCAGGCAGCGGGCCGGATCGGCGTAAACGCGGCTTGACCGTCTGCACCGGCTCGAAATTCGGCTTCGTCGTAGCGGGAGCGGGGCCGGATCCCGGCGACGGGGCTGCATCGCCCTGCCAACGACGATCTCGGCCGGCGGCATTCGGCCGCGGCCGCGCGTCGCGGCGCTTCTCGCGCGGGGGCTTCACGGCCTGGCCTCGTCTGGAAACATCGGGCGCTTCTGCCATAGCGCCGCAACCGGCGCAACGCGGTCGAGGCTCAGCGGTCCCGTCCCGCCGGCCCCTCGACCGCCCGATAGACCGCGATGCCGGCGGCAAGGTCTTCGAGGGCGGCGCCGACGGACTTGAAGAGGGTGATCTCCTCGGGGCTCTCCCTGCCTTTCCGCTCGCCCCTCGTCAGGCCGAACAGGTCAGCCACGATCGCATCCTTCGACAAGGCGCCAGAGGCGAGCGGCTGGACGATGTCTCCCGCTTCCTTCGTAGCGCCCGCAAGGGTATCGACGAAGACGCGCGCGCGCCGGATCGCCTCGTCGTCTGCCTCGCGCATCGCCGGCGTGAAGCCGCCGACCAGATCGACATGCGTACCCGGCCGCAGAAGACGACCCTCGATCAGCGGATCGGTCGAGATGGTGGCGGAGGACACGATGTCGGCGCGGCCGATCTCCTCGGCGAGATCGGTTGCCGCCGAGGCGTTCAGCCCGTCGGCTGTCAGCGCCTCTGCCACCCTGGCGGCGTTTGCCGGAGTCCGGTTCCAGATGCGGATTTCATTGATCGGCCTGACCGCCGAATGCGCCTTGGCAAGGAACGGCGCGAGCGCTCCCGCGCCGATCACCAGCAGCCGCGACGCGTCCTCGCGCGCCAGGTAGCTCGCCGCGAGCGCCGATGCGCAGGCGGTCCGCCATTGCGTCAGCCGCTGGCCGTCGATCAGCGCACGCGGTTCGCCGGTCCTGCCGTCCAGCAGGAGATAGAGCCCCATGACTGCGGGTTTGCCGATGGCATTGTTGTCAGGGGAGACCGTGACGATCTTTACCCCGACGAAGCCGCCGTCAGACGTTCCGGCGCGCCGGAAGTCGCTCCAGGCCGGCATGAGGAGCAGGGTGGAGGAGGCTCCGTCCGGCCGTTCGATCGTATGGTGGTGTCGCACAGGCTGGACCGCGCCGTCCTGGAACGCTTCGCGCAGCGTCTCGACAAGGCCTGCGAAATTCAGGGCGCGGTCGACCTCGCCGGCGTCGATCATGCGCATGGAGGACTCCGGGGATGCGCTGCGCGCTCAACCACGCGGCGCGGGCACGCCGGTGGCGCCGGGGGCGGCAGTGCGCTGCGCCTCGGCAGCCGGTGCGGCGCGCTGCTGGTTCAGGAGATTGTGCACCTCGCGCCGCTGCACGCGCGCTTCCTTTCGGTAGCGACCCTGCCGCATCCATGTTGCGAGGCTGCCAATGATCATGCCGACGATCAGAGCGAGGAACAGCATCACGAACAGCGGTAGTTGGATCGTCAGCGCCATGTTGCCCGGATTGAACGGATCGAGCGTGAAGGCCGTCATCTGCCGGTTGGCGACGGCCAGCGCGATCAGGATGATGGCGACGGGAACGACGATGACGATGAGAACGACCCTGTTGAGCATTCGCTATCCGTTTTTTCTTGAAGAAGCAGCCGTGGCTACTTCATGTTGAGGCGCTCGCGAAGTTCCTTCCCCGTCTTGAAGAAGGGGATCCACTTTTCCTCGACCTCAACGGACTCGCCCGTCCTGGGGTTGCGACCGGTCCGCGCCGGGCGGTTCTTGACCGAAAAGGCGCCGAAGCCCCGCAACTCGACGCGGTTGCCCTCCGCGAGCGCTTCCGTGATCTCCTCGAAGATCGCGTTGACGATGTTTTCCACGTCGCGCAGGAAGAGATGCGGATTGCGGTTGGCGATGCTCTGGACCAGCTCGGATTTTATCATTGGCAGGATTCCTCTCGTGCCGCGAAATCCTTGTTTCCGCTGGCATTATCAATCGCGCCTGGCAGCCGTGTCAGGTTGCCAGAGCGACAGCAGACCGTCAAGGAAGATACGATCACCACCGAGGTCGCGGATAAGGTCCGCGCCGGAGGAAGGCAGGCCGATCGCGCCTGCGATCGCACGCATGATCGACTGCGCGAAGAGGAAGTTGCCGGAGCCCTTCTTCTTCCATTCGATGACCTCTAGATCGGGATCGACCCCTTGCTCCTCGAGCCATTCGATCGCGACGTCCTCGCCGCCGACCGCATCCACGAGCTTGAGCTTAAGCGCCTGCCGGCCGGTGAAGACGGAGCCGTCGGCCAGCGCCAGCACCTCCTCGCGCGACAGCGGACGCCGCTCGGTCACCAGCCCGACGAACCAGTCGTAGGAATCCAGGATCATGGCGCGGATCATCTGGCGCTCCGGCTCGGTCGTCGGATTGAACGGCGACGGTTCGGCCTTCAGAGGCGACGACTTGATGGATTCGAGGCCGATGCCAAGCTTTTCCATCAACCCCGTCAAATCCGGATACTGGACGAGGACGCCGATGGATCCGACGATCGAGGACTTGCGCGCCACGATATGATCGGTCGCGCTGGCGATCATGTAGCCCGCCGAGGCGGCCAAAGTGCCGACCTGCGCCGTCACGGGTTTCTTTTCCGCCAGGCTCCGGACCGCCTCGAAGATCGCCTCGCCGCCGGCGGTCGTTCCGCCGGGGGAATCGATGGTCAGGATGACCCCCTTGACGGCGTCGGCCTTGCCGATGCGTTCCAGCCGGTCGATCAGTTCTTCGTCCTCGACGATGGTGCCCTCGATGCTCACCTGGGCAATGTGGTTGCGGCCCGTTCCCGGCACAGCGTCGCCGAACGCCCAGTAACCGAAGATGGCAATGGCGATCGCGGCGGCGATAAGCGTCGCCACGCGCCAGAAGGTGAGTTTGCGCCGCAACCGGCGGCGGTCGATGATGTCGTCGGCACGAAGCGCCATGGGTTTCCTCGCGGGAACGATGAAATGGTCTGCCGCTTCTAGCGCTTCCCGAGGCGATTGGAAACGCCGGCGGCGTGCCCCATCCGCCGGTCTGCGATGGCCAGTAGGCTGATCGCGGGTCGCGCGGGATTGCGATTAATCCAAAAATCACCATATTGCAGTGCAATGGGGCCTGTAGTCGGACCGAATGCGTCCGACAATTCGACCGTTGCCGCGGCAACGGAACCATGAGGCTCGCCCGGCACGACATGGCAACCGACACGGCCCACTACGCTCAGTATCGACCGAGCCCGCATGGCGGAGCCGCGGATACGTCGTCGCAAGGCCGCGAAACCGCCTTCGCCGGAGCGCTGCGCCACTCGCGCAGAGTGCGGCTGTTCAAGATCCTGCTGCCCGCCCTTGCGATCCTGCTCGCCTCGGCCTTCGCGATCTATTCC
>CATMOC010000456.1 GCA_950071955.1 uncultured Mesorhizobium sp.
CCCTTCCAATGGGCGCGCACGGCGTCGTCCTTCCCGATCCTGCCCGAAAGCGATCCGGTCACGGAATGGTTCGAGCGCTGCCTCGATCTTTACGAGGGCGAAGGCCGAAAGGTGGCTGCCCCCGCCTGATCCCGGCACCGTCGGCCGGCCGAGGGGGGAGCGGCCAAGTCTGCCGGCGCTTGTCGCTGCGCCGCATCATCGCTATAGGGGCGCCACTTTCCCTTTCCCCAGAACAAGGATTTCTGCGATGGCGATCGAACGCACCTTCTCGATGATCAAGCCCGATGCCACCCGGCGCAATCTCACCGGCGCGATCACCAAGATGCTGGAGGATGCGGGCCTGCGCGTCGTCGCGTCCAAGCGCGTGTGGATGAGCCTGCGCGAGGCGGAAGGCTTCTATGCCGTTCACAAGGAGCGGCCGTTCTTCCAGGAACTGACCGAATTCATGTCCTCCGGACCCGCTATCGTCCAGGTGCTCGAGGGCGAGAACGCGATTGCGAAGAACCGCGAAGTAATGGGCGCCACCAACCCAGCGAATGCCGCCGAGGGCACGATCCGCAAGGCCCACGCCCTGTCGATCGGCGAAAACTCCGTCCATGGTTCGGACGCGCCCGAGACCGCCGCTCAGGAGATCAAGTACTGGTTTTCCGACATCGAGATCGTCGGCTGACCATCTGTCTTACGGAATTTCCAGTCGAAGGCCGGCCGCTCGCGCCGGCCTTTTTCATGGCAAGACTAGGCGATAAGCTGGTCGAGATGTTCGGGCCCCTGCGTGCCGCTTATCGCGGACAGGATCATCGTCTCGAATTCGGTTGCGGGCAGCGCGGCGCTGTAGAGGAAACCCTGGAAACAGTCGCAGCCGAAGGCGTGCAGGAAGGCTTCCTGGTTCTTCGTCTCGACATGTTCGGCGACCACTTCCAGGTGGAGCGTGTTCGCCATGGCGAGGATGGTGCGGACCAGCGCGCGGTCGCTCTCCGAATTCTCGATGTCGGTGACGAAGCCTCCATCGATCTTCACCTCGTCGAACGGGAGCTTCTTGAGGCGGGCAAGCGAGGAGAAGCCGCTGCCGAAATCATCGAGCGAGAAGCGGATCCCCATCTCCTTCAGCGCTCGCATCCGGCTCGCGATCGCGGCATTGTCGGTGACGGTTACGCTTTCGGCGAACTCGATGGTGAGGAGAGAGGCGTCGATGTTGCTGGCGGCCACGAGATCCTCGACGAAGCGGACGACACCGCTGGTGCCGAAAGTCTTCACGCTCACGTTCACCGCCAGCCGAAGCTGCGACGTCTCCGGGCGTTCGGACCACTCCGCCAGTTTGCGGATGGCCGTCTTCAGGACGAACCGGCACAGGCTGCCGATCAGGCCCGACTGTTCGGCGAGCGGTATGATCCGCAGCGGCGACACCGGCCCGAGCACGGGATGGTTCCAGCGCAGGAGCGCCTCGGCGCCGACGATCTTGCCGGTTCTGTCGATCTGCGGCTGATAGTGGAGTTCGAGGGTTTCGTCCGCGATGGCCTTGCGCAGGTCGCCGACGAGGACGTAGCGCTCGTTCTCACACTCCATCAGGGACGGGTCGAAGAGCGCGGCCGAGTCGCGCCCGGTGCTCTTCGCCTGGTACATGGCGATGTCGGCCCGCTTCAGGATCTCGTCCACCCTGCGCTCAGTCCCGTCGAACACCACCACGCCGATGCTTGCCGAGGAGGAATGGCGGATCTCGCCGAGTTCGAACGGTCGTCGCAGCGCCGCCAGCATGTCGTTCGCTGCTCCGGCCGCCATCGCTTCCGCGGCGGGCTGGTCGCCGGCAACGTCTTCGATCATGAGGATGAATTCGTCGCCGCCCATGCGCGCGATGGTGTCGGTGTCGCGCACGCAGCCCTTGAGCCTTTCTGCGATCTCCCGCAAATACGCGTCTCCGACGTCGTGGCCCTGCGTGTCGTTGAGGATCTTGAAGTTGTCGAGATCGATGAAGAACAGCAGGCTCTTGCGGCCGTTGCGGCCGCATTCTCCGACCGCGGCCGAGATGCGTTCGACCAAGAACCTGCGATTCGGAAGCTGCGTGAGCGGGTCGAAATAGGCGAGTTTCTCGATCTCCAGGGCCTGGCGCTTCCGCAGGGAGATGTCGGAGACATATCCGTACCAGGTGGTGCACCCTTCGCCGGCTTCCGGCTGGGCGCACATGCGCAGCCATTTTTCCTGCCCATCCGCGGTGCGGATGCGGAACTCGTGGTCGATCGGCGTCAGGCCGAGGTTGGAGTTGCGGAACGCGTCCACGTAGGCTTCGCGATCCTCGGGATGAACGAAGGAATGGAACAGCGAGGCGTCGTCGTAGTGCCGCCGCAGCGGTATGCCTGCGATGCGGTGGAAACCTTCGCTCAGGTAATCGATCTTCGACACGCCGCCCGAATTCGCCGTCAGCTGGAACAGGCCGCCGGGCAGGTGGCTGGTCAGCTTTCTGAACTTCTCCTCGAGCTTCAGCCGCGCAATCGTCTCGGTAATCTCCCGCACCGACCCTTCATAGTGGAGCGGCTTGCCGGTCTTCTTGTCGTACACGATGCGGGCGGATTCGGTGATCCAGATCCGCTCTCGCGTCTTGTGCCTGAATATCTCCGAAACGAAGTCCTCGACATAACCGTTCTGGTGGAGGATTTCGCGGAACTGATCCCGGCGGGTCGGATCAACGTACCATTCTGCCGCGATGTCGCTCACCGAGGCGAGCATCTCTTCTTCTTCTTCGTAGCCGTTCAACTTCACCAGGGCGCGGTTGGCGCTGATCTGGCTGCCGTCGATCGACGAACGGTATACGCCCTCGGACAGATGTTCGATGAGTTCGCGGGTGTTGTCGTTCTCATCCATGGCTTTGCGGTAGAGCCGCCGGTAGCGCCAGGCGAATGCACCCGACAGGGCGACCGTCAAGACAGACAGCAGGATCGAGCGATTGTCACCGCTTGAGAAGGCTGCAATCCCATCGACCAGCCAGTCCATTTCCGCTGCCGTTGCCGTTCCGACCAGAAGCAATCGTACGGCGGCCCCCTTGAGAAAACTCTAATACAGGCGAGCAATCCGAAAGATGATTAACCTTAGGTAACCTCCCGACGTTATTCGGATTTCCACCGCGAGGCGGCTGCTTCATCCGCATCGCGTGCATCGACCCACCCCCCTTGCGTTCCGTCGCGGCGGTGTTCCTTCTTCCAGAAGGGGGCGCGGGTCTTGAGGAAGTCCATCAGGAAGGAGGCGGCCTCGAACGCCGCCTGCCGGTGCGCCGAGGCCGCGACCACGAGCACAATGTTTTCGCCCGGCGCGATCCTGCCATGGCGGTGGATGGCGGTGAGGCCGGTCAGGGGCCATCGTTCGGCGGCCTGGCGGGCAATGCGCATGATTTCCGCTTCCGCCATGCCGGGATAATGCTCCAGTTCCAGCGCGGCGAGCGCGCCTGCGTCATCGCGGCAGATGCCGGAAAAGGTGACCACGGCCCCCACGTCGCTGCGGTCGCGCGAGAGCGCGGCTACCTCGGCGGCGAGGTCGAAATCCTCCGCCTGTATGCGGACCACCGGTGTCACGGATGCGTCCGGCACGTCATCCTCCGGTCATGGGCGGGAACAGGGCTATCTCGGAGGCGCCGGCGATCGTCTCGCGATGGTCGACATGTTCCTGGTCGATCGCGACGCGGATCACTTCGGGGTGCTGCAGGGCGTGTTCGTAGCCTTCGCCGCGCGCCTTCAGCCATCGCAGCAAGTCCGCCACCGTCGCCACGTCCGGCGGCAGGCACCGTCCCGCCGGGCTAGCAGGTGGGTCCTGACTCCCAACTCCGCTCCTCCGACCGAGGGGAATCACATTCGCCCCTGTACGCTGGCGGTTGCATCTGGCCCTGCTCCCCCACTGGTGGGGCATGGGCCACGCGGCGCCACACGAGAAAACACTCTCAGGCGCTCCGCTCGGCCAGTCGCACGGTGTTGCTCGACGCCCACCCGGCGCCTGGGGGCTCCCAG
>CATMOC010000457.1 GCA_950071955.1 uncultured Mesorhizobium sp.
CGGCCTTCGAGCCGCTCCATCTCGCGCGTCAGAGCGAGGTCCATGGCCTTGTCGATGCGCGTCTGCAGGCCGAGCGGCGCGCGCGCGCCCTTCTCGAAGCTCTTCTTCCATTCGCGCATGGCGGCGACGAAGATCGAGCCCATCCCGGTCGTGTTGCGCTCCGAAAGCGTCCGGTAGAGTTCTTCCAGCGACTGCCCGGACCAGAAGGTCTGCTCGAACCGGTTGAGCGCCAGGCGCATGCGGCCATAGGCGATGATCTTGTCGATGATGATCGCCCAGGTCCAGATCGACGCCCCGAGCAGTCCGATCATGACCATCTTCACGATCCAGCCGGCCTGCCAGAAGAGTGCCCACACCGATAGGCTTGCTGACGGCTCTGCGAGAGCGAGAGTTTCCATGAAAGTCCTGTCCTAGTGTGAACCGCCGGCCGGGTCGCCCACGCAACTTGCCCCTGCTCGACCGGAACCGCACGGTTCTCCGGCCATCGTTCCCGACGCTATCGCGGCCTTTTCCGCAGGAATCTTGGTGAAACGAAGGCGCGCGGCATCGTCGGCATTCTACCGATCGGATTCATGGAGGATTATGGTTAACGAGGCGTTAGGATGACGGCTTGGCCGTCATCCGGTGCTGGCCGGCATGAACGCCGTGATCCACGCCTTGGGGAAGCGGCGCGGCCTGCCGTCCTCTCCCACGATGGCCGCCTCGACCTTCGCCTCGATCAGCACGGTGCCGCCGCGCAGGATGCGCTGCCCCATGAAGATGCGCGCGCCTGAGATGTTTTCGGTGCGGGTCTCGATGGTCAGCACGTCGTCCATTCTCGCGGGCGAGCGGAAGTCGATCTCCATGCGCCGCACCACCCAGACGATCCTCTCGCCCTCGGCGCCGGCCGCCAGTTCGGTATGGTGCACGCCGCAGAGCCGCAGGAAATCCGAGCGGCCCCGCTCAAAAAATTCGAGATAGCGGGCGTGGTAGACGAAGCCGGAGAAATCCGTGTCGGCATAGTAGACGCGCGCCGACAGCCGGTGGCCGTCCGCGGTGAGTTCGCCCGAAAGTCCGGTCTCGCGTTCACCATGATCCGCCATCGCGCTTTCCTTCGAAGGTTCGCTCTGCCATGTCTCGCCGCATGCGGCACCTTGCGACCTCGATGGCATTTCGCCCCGCCTCGATCAAGGCCGGGCCGGGAACGGGACGGATCTACGTTGCGCGGCGGCTCGCCGGCTGGGTACTGGCGATCGCGATCGCGCTGATCGCCCTGCCGGCACACGCCGCGACCTTCCAGGCGCAGCGCGGCATCAATCTCGACATCTGGGTCACCTGGCCCGACGAGAGTCGCTGGGGCGAAGAAGGCGTGCTCCTGCCCTTTCCCGAATGGCGCCGCACGCTCGATGCCGCCGGCCTCGAGAAGTTGAAGGCCGACGGCTTCGACTTCGTGCGCATCCCGATCGATCCGCGACCCTTCCTGTCGGACCGTTCGGCGCGGTTCCACGACCGGCTCTACGGCGAGGTGCTCGACGCCGTGCGCCTGGTGGAAGACGCGGGACTGAAGGCCATCGTCGACCTGCACCTCTTCCCGACCGGTTCCAGCGGATCAGTCGGCATGGGCCAGGTGATGGACGATCCGGCGCTGTTCGACCGCTACCTCGATGTGGTGCGGCGCATGGCAGGCACGCTGAAGGCGGAGGATCCCGAACGGATCGCACTGGAACTGATGAACGAGCCAGTGGCCGAATGCGGACCACAGGACGCCGCTTGGCCCGAGCGGCTGCAGCGCCTCTACGCGGCCGCGCGCGCCTCCGCCACACGGCTGACGCTGGTGCTCACCGGCGCCTGCTGGGGCACGGCCGAAGGTCTCGCCGCCATCGACCCGGCGCAGATCCCCGACGACAACGTCATCTGGTCCTTCCACACCTACGCGCCCTTCCTCCTGACGCACCAAGGCGCAACCTGGTCGGGCGACTTCATCCGCTACGTCACGGGCATTCCCTACCCGCCCCATGCCGTGCCGCGCGCCGAGCTGGACGCGGCGGTCGAGAAGGCACGCGAAAAAATCCGGGCCGAGGCGCCATGGCTGCGCCAGTCGGGCATGCTCGCCTATCTCGACGAGCAGGTCGCGGCGATCGACACGAAGGAGGAACTCGCGGCCGCCATGGCCGAACCCTTCGACACCGCCGCCGCATGGGCCGCCGAACATGGCATCGATCCGAAGAACATCATCCTCGGCGAATTCGGCATGATCCGCCAGGAATGGCAGAACGACTTCGTCATGCCGCCACAATGGCGCGCCGCCTACTACCGCGACATGATCGCGCTCGCCGAGACGCACGGATTTGCGTGGTCGATGTGGGGCTATGGCGGGGCGTTCGGGGTGGCGGAAGAGTTCGAGGGCCGGCCGGCGGAACAGGATGTGCTGGGGGTGGTGCGGGGGCTGCGGTAGTCCGAAACCCGTCATTAGAACGGTAGGAAGACGAAGATCCTACTCTTCCTCGAACAGCCGCCCTTGCACTTCCGCCATATTGCGCGGCGGCTCGAGGCCCATGTGCTTCCAGGCGTTACCGGTCAGCATCCGTCCGCGCGGGGTGCGCTGGATGAAGCCCTGCTGGATGAGGTAGGGCTCGATGATGTCCTCGATGGCGTCGCGCGGCTCCGACAGGCCGGCGGCGATGGTCTCGATGCCCACCGGCCCGCCGCCAAAATTTCTGGCGATCATGGACAGATACCGCCGGTCGAGGCTGTCGAGCCCTAGAGCGTCGACCTCCAGCCGAAGCAGCGCCTCGTCGGCCACGGTCCGCGTCACCTTCTCGGCGCCTGCCACCGAGGCGAAGTCGCGAACGCGCCTGAGCAGCGCGCCGTCGTCGCTCATCGGCAGCGCCAGGATGCGCGCCCCGCGCCGCACGATCAGTTCCAGTTCCTCGACCGTGTAGAAATCGAGCCGGACGGGAATGCCGAAACGGTCGCGCAGGGGATTGGTTATGAGGCCGAGGCGGGTGGTGGCGGCCACCAGGGTGAAGCGGGCGAGGTCGATCTTGACCGAACGCGCCGCCGGCCCCTCGCCGATGATCAGGTCGAGCTGGAAATCCTCCATGGCTGGATAGAGGATTTCCTCCACGGCGGGCGACAGCCGGTGGATCTCGTCGATGAAAAGGACGTCGCGGTCTTCGAGATTGGTCAGCAGCGCGGCAAGGTCGCCGGCCTTGGCGATGACCGGGCCGGAGGTGGAGCGGAAGTTCACCCCGAGTTCCTTCGCCATGATCTGCGCCAGCGTGGTCTTGCCGAGACCCGGCGGGCCGACGAAGAGCACGTGGTCGAGCGCCTCGCCGCGCGACTTGGCCGCCTCCACGAAGACCTTCAGGTTGGCGCGCGCCGCCGCCTGGCCGACGAACTCGTTCAGCGACTGCGGGCGCAGCGTGACGTCGACGTCCTCGCCGCGCTTTTCCGGCGTGATCAGGCGGGGGGCGGTGGTCATGTCAGGAGTTCCATGGACGGAATGGCCCTGGCGGCCCGTTTGTCGAAAGTCGCCACGGTCGCACATCCCGCTCGCCGTGCGCTAAGCGCGATCAGGTGATCGGCGATGTCGCCTTTCGCCTTCTGGGCGATCAGCATCGACAGGGACGCCTCCTCCTCGAATACGACCTCAGCCGACTCCAGCAGCGCGAGCACGACGCCGCGCACCGAGTCACGCGGGTATCCATAGCGGCGTTCGAGTGCCCAAACCATTTCCGCAAGCACGATGAGGCTGACATAGGCCGGGTCGTCGGCGGTGCGCGCGGTCAGGAACCGGGATGCGACCTCGAACTGCTTCGGGTCATCCCGCACGACGAACCGCAGGAGAACGTTGGTATCGACGGCCTTCATTTCCCTCTACCGTGCGCCTCGTTCCATTCTCGCACGATCCGGACGTCGTCTTCCGCGACGGCCTGGCCGATCGCATCGTCCATGTCCTCGATGGTGGCTCCCGCACCCGCCGGAGGGCCACCAAGAATTCCC
>CATMOC010000458.1 GCA_950071955.1 uncultured Mesorhizobium sp.
GCGCTTGAACATGCCCGCTCCGGCAAGGGGCCGCGTTCCGAGAAGGAAGGCCGGCGATGCGCGGGCGACCGCAGGGTCGCCAGCGAGCCGGATCGTCCTTTTCGTCATCTTCGATGCTTGCCCGTCGTAGGCGGACCTTGCGATGCGCAGGCGGACGGATGTCCGCCAGCGAGTAAGGGTCCGCCGCGACTGCCACGGTTGCGGTTCGCACGCGGCCGACTTCGGCCGCTCCGACGTCTCGGATCGATGCTAGGTAGGGTCGCCGCGCGATGCTCCGCCAGGCGCGTCCAGCGCCGCTGCGGGAGCGAGCAAGGTGGCCCGATTCCGGTCGCACGGCAGACCGCGCGACGCGCAGGCGGACGCATGTCCGCCAGCGAGCAAGGGACTGCCGGCGCCCCGGGCGCAGGTCGTGCGGATCGCTGCGGCCGACGACGGCCGCTCCCGGCATTGCCTCATTCGGTATCGGAGGCGTGCCCTGCGAGACCGGCGAGGCGCGAAGTCGCCAATGCCAGGTCGAGCGGAGGCACGCCGGTGCAGAAGTGGGAGGCGAGCAAAAAAGGGGCCGAAGCCCCTTGCTCTATTTCAGGATGAAGGCGACGTAGCCGCCAAGGCCCGCGGAGATCGTTGTGACGATGAGCAGGAAACCGAGAACCCAACGCTGGCTTTTGAGCTCGCCGACGAGTTCCTTATTGGCTTCGGTGATCTTCACGGCGATGTGTCCTTCGAGCTCTTCAACGACCGCCTGCGCGTCGTCGTTCCCGACCTTAGCATTTCGCAGCGCCCGAAACAACGTGACCTGCATTCCCATGATAACCTCCTTCGTGTTGACGATGAGACCGCGCAGCCATGTCGGCCGCAGGGGTCGGGACCCGCTTGCGGCCGCGTAGCGGGCGAGCGGGGGAGCCGATTTTCGAGGTACGAGAAAATTGGGGGGACCGCCGCGTCTCGACGCCGATCGCGGGTTTCACCCTCGGCGGCTACCAGATCAATGGCTACAACTTCTTCATCATCATCGTCTCGATCCTGCTTCTGGTCGCCTCCTATCTGGTTCTGCGCGGCACCCGGCTCGGCCTAGTAGCCCGTGGAACCATGCAGAGCGCCGACATGGCCGCGGCACTCGGCTACAGCCCGGACCGGGTCTACATGACGACCTTCTTCGTCGGCTCGGCGCTGGCGGGACTTGCCGGCGGGGTGCTCGCGCCGCTGGTCGGCCTCGTGCCCACCTGGGGCACGCTCTACATCGCCAAGGCCTTCATCACGGTCATTTCCGGCGGCGCCTCGATCGTGCTCGGCCTCTTGTCGAGCGCGACCGTCTTCGGTCTCGTGTCGCAGACCTTCACTTTTCTCTCCGGACCGGTCATCGGCGAAGTGGCCCTGCTGGTCGCCGCCATCGTGCTGCTACGCCTCCTGCCGCAGGGCATCACCGGTCGCTTTTTCAAGGGACGCCTCTGAATGGACCGCAGCGCCCTTCGAGACGCGCCCTGGGTCGTGGCGGCGGGCATCATCGTGATGTTCGCGGCACCGCTGATCCTGAACTTCTACACGCTCACGCTGCTGGTGATCTACGGCATGCTCGCGCTGAGCCTCGGCCTGATATGGGGTTTCGGCGGCATACTGTGTTTCGGCCAGGCCGCGTTCTACGGGCTGGGGGCCTATGCCTATGCCATCTCGGCCGCCAACATCGGCGAGAGCACGGTGCCGATGCTCCTGGCGATCGCCATTCCCTTCGTCTTTGCGTTCCTGCTCGGCGCGATGATGTTCTACGGCAGGCTGACCGACGTCTACATGGGCGTCATCACGCTGGTGGTGACGCTGATCTTCTTCCGTTTCATGAACACGACGGCGGGTCCGGAATACCAGATCGGGCAGGCCCGCCTCGGCGGCTACAACGGCATTCCCGGCTACCAGACCCTGAACGTCCCAGGCGACGCCTCCGCCTACATCTGGGACGAGAGCCTCTACTACACCTGCTTCGTCATCCTGCTCGTGGTCTACGTTCTGGTGCGGCTGCTGCTGGCGAGCCCTTTCGGCCGCATCGCCGTGGCGATCCGGGAGAACGAGAACCGCGTCGAGCTGATGGGCTACGACGCGCGGCTGCGCAAGAGCGTGCTCTTCGCGATCGGAGGCGGCATCGCGGGGCTCGCGGGCGCGCTTTATGCCTCCTGGGCCGAGATCGTGACGCCCGGCCTCTTCTCGCTCGGCCAGTCGGCCGAGATCATCATCTGGTGCATCGTCGGGGGCCTCGGCACGCTGGTCGGGCCGGTGCTCGGCGCGGCGGTTCTCGGATACCTGAAGTTCGCGCTCGGCCAGCAGACGGCGGTCGACAACGTGCTAGTCATGGGCCTGATCCTCGTCGTCGTCGTGCTCGTGCTGCCGCGCGGCGTGGTGCCGTCGCTGATCAGCGCCTTCCGGCATTCGTCGCGCCGCAGGGAGCCGGGGGGCCGCCGCCGGCGCGGGCCCAGGGGAGTGCGCGCGGATGGCTGATGTCGTCCTGGAGACCCGCAACCTCACCATGCGGTTCGGCGGCGTCACGGCCGTCGACAACGTCAACTTCAAGCTCCGCCGCGGCGAGCTTCGCTGCCTGATCGGTCCGAACGGCGCGGGGAAGACGACCTTCTTCCGCTGCCTTACCGGCATACTGAAGCCGACCCACGGCGAAGTCTTCATCGACGATGTCGAGACCACGGGCTGGGACCCGCAGTACGTCGCGCGCATGGGCATCGGCATCAAGACGCAGGTGCCGAGCGTGATGGACGGGCTGTCGGTGCGCGAGAACATATGGCTGTCGGCCTATCGCCTGAGCGGCGCCCGGGAGGCGGATCGCATCGCCGCCGAGGTGATCGAGCGGCTCGGCCTCGGCGACATCGCGCGTTCCACCGTCGGACGGCTCGCCCACGGCGAACGACAGCGCGTCGAACTCGGCATCGTGGTCGCCGCGCGTCCCTGGCTCGTGCTGCTGGACGAACCGGCCGCGGGCATGACGGGCGAGGAGGTCGAACGCATGGTCGACATCATCCACGAGATCAATCGCGACGCGGCTCTGATCATCGTCGAACATGACATGCAGTTCATCCGCTCCATCGCCGCGCAGATCACGGTCTTTTCCCAAGGGGCGGTGCTGATGGAGGATACCGTCGAGGCGGTCATGAGCGACCAGCGCGTCCGCGACGTCTACCTGGGCAAGAGAGGCTGATGACCGACACCCGCGCAGCCCTCGACATCCGCGGCCTGACCGCCGGCTACGGGCGCATCCCCGTCCTTCACGGCATCGACCTGACGGTCGCGGCGAACGAGTTCGTCGGCATCCTCGGCCACAACGGCATGGGCAAGTCGACGCTCCTGAAGACCGTGATGGGGTTCATTCCCGCGACGGGCGGCACGGTCAGGCTCGACGGCGAGGACGTTACGGGGCTTCCCCCGCACGAGCGTTCACGGCGCGGCATCGGCTACGTGCCGCAGGGCAGGGGCATCTTCCCGAAACTCTCCGTGCGCGACAACCTGCGCATGGCCTGGCATGCGGACACGGGGCTGGACGAGGGCGAAGCCGTCGACCGCGTGCTCGCCGATTTCCCCCGCGTGGAGCGCCTTCTCGAGCGCGACGGCGGTGCGCTTTCGGGCGGCGAGCAGCAACTGCTGGCGCTCGCCCGCTGCCTCATGGCCAATCCCTGGCTCCTGCTTCTCGACGAACCGACCGAAGGCATCCAGCCTTCCATCATCGAGGAGATCGAGGACACTCTGACGAGACTGCGCAAGAGCCGCGGCCTGACCGTCGTGCTGGTCGAACAGAACTTCCGTTTCGCGGCCTCGGTGGCGGACCGTCACTATGTCGTCGAACAGGGCAAGGTGGCGGACATGATCCCCAATTCCGAACTGGACGCCAATATCGACAAGCTGCACGCCTATCTGGGCGTCTGAGAACCATCCCGCGCACGGCGCGGCCAACAGAA
>CATMOC010000459.1 GCA_950071955.1 uncultured Mesorhizobium sp.
CCGCCCCGGCAGCGTCGACGGCACGGGTCGCCGCGTTTCTGGGAAGCGGCGACGCAGCCGGGACAATGGCAGGTCCGGCGATCGATCCCGCGCGTGCGGTCGCCTGGAGCGCGGACGCGCAGGAGCAGGCAGCCTGGGTCTGGGATCTTTGCGGAGCGGTGGCAGCAAGGTTCGGCTACGGCCCCGACCCTCGATCGGACCTGCCGGAATGAAACTGTCGATCGTCGTCATCTTTTTCAACATGCGTCGAGAGGCCGCGCGGACGCTCTACAGCCTGAGCCACAGGTATCAGCGCGGCGTGTCGGTGGAGGATTACGAGGTCATTGCCATCGACAACGGATCGGCGCAGCCATTGACGCCTTCCGAGGTTCTCGAGTTCGGCGGAAATTTCCGCTACCACTTCCATGCGACCGGAAGCGTGTCTCCGGTCGGGGCGATAAACCTTGGAGCCGAAATGGCCCGGGGCGAGGCCCTGGCCGTTGTCGTCGACGGCGCGCGCATGGCCTCCCCCGGCCTGGTGTGGCGGACCCTGGAGGCTTGGAAACTCGCCAGGGAGCCCTTCATATGCGCCCGGGCCTGGCACCTGGGGCCGGACGTGCAATTCCATTCCATGCAGCAGGGCTACGATCAAGCCGCCGAGGATGCGCTGCTGGAGCAGATCGACTGGAAGAACGATGGCTACCGGCTGTTCGACGTTTCGACCATTGCGCCCTCCTCCCGGGGCCATTTTCCGTCGGAGTGCAGCTGGTTCGCCATGGCTCGCAGCACGTTCGTGTCCATGGGCGGCTTCGATCCGCGGTTCCAGAGCCCAGGGGGCGGCTTCTGCAATCACGAGTTTCGCGACCGAGCGGTAAAGTGGCCTGGCATGCGCGCGATCCTGCTGCTGGGCGAGGGACTGTTCCACCAGGTTCACGGCGGCGTCGCCACGAACGCTTGTCCAGACGAACATCCGGGAAAGGCGTTCTTGCGGGAATACGAGAGACTGTGCGGCCGGAAATACATGACCGCGCCGGTGCCTGATCCGATCTTTTCCCGGTGGACGCCGATATTGGGTCGGAAGATCGACCGGCACACGACGGCGATCTCCCGGTGAAGTGCTGATCCGCGCGGCACGCAACCTCGAAAGCCCATGTGCGTTTTCTGCCCGAAGGAGACACGAGAATGGGCATGATCAGAAAAATGATACTTCTCGGCGCGGCGAAGAAGATCGCGGGCGCCTTCATGAGGCGGCGGCGCTCGCCTGCCGACAGCAGCGGAGCCGGCCCCGCCCTGGCCGCGCACTCGAAGGACACTGCCAGCCGCGCCAGGTCGGGCCAGAACGGCAAGGCCGCCGGCGCCAAGAGCGCTCACTAAGCGGCCGAGCGCGTTCTCAGACGATAAAAAATGGCGCGCCGTCGCGGCGCGCCATTCGTTTCCTCGGCGGTGAGCCGTTTCGTCTACTCGACGATGCTCGCCACGATGCCGGCGCCGACGGTGCGGCCGCCTTCGCGGATGGCGAAGCGCAGCTTCTCCTCCATGGCGATCGGCACGATCAGCGTCACGTCCACCGTCACGTTGTCGCCCGGCATCACCATCTCGGTGCCTTCCGGCAAGGTCACGATGCCGGTCACGTCCGTGGTGCGGAAGTAGAACTGCGGACGGTAGTTGGTGAAGAACGGCGTGTGGCGCCCGCCCTCCTCCTTGGTCAGGATGTAGGCCTCGGCCTTGAACTTGGTGTGCGGCTTGACCGAACCCGGCTTGCACAGAACCTGCCCGCGCTCCACGCCCTCGCGGTCCACGCCGCGCAGCAGCGCGCCGATGTTGTCGCCCGCCTGGCCCTGGTCGAGCAGCTTGCGGAACATCTCAACGCCCGTCACCGTCGTCGACGTCGTCGGGCGAATGCCCACGATCTCCACCGTCTCGCCGACCTTGACCACGCCGCGCTCGACGCGGCCGGTCACCACCGTGCCGCGGCCCGAGATCGAGAACACGTCCTCGATCGGCATCAGGAACGGCATGTCGATGGGACGCTCCGGCGTCGGGATGTACTCGTCGACCGCCGCCATGAGCTTCCTCACCGCGTCCTCGCCGATCTCCTTGTTGGAGTCTTCCAGCGCCGCCAGCGCCGAGCCCGGGATGATCGGAATGTCGTCGCCCGGATACTCGTACATCGACAGAAGCTCGCGCACCTCCAGCTCGACCAGCTCGAGAAGCTCGGCGTCGTCGACCTGGTCGACCTTGTTCAGGAACACCACGATCGCCGGAACGCCGACCTGGCGGGCGAGCAGGATGTGCTCGCGCGTCTGCGGCATCGGGCCGTCGGCGGCCGAAACCACCAGGATCGCGCCGTCCATCTGCGCGGCACCCGTGATCATGTTCTTCACGTAGTCGGCGTGGCCCGGGCAGTCGACGTGGGCATAGTGCCGCGCCGCCGTCTCGTATTCCACGTGCGCCGTCGAGATCGTGATGCCGCGCGCCTTCTCCTCCGGCGCCGCGTCGATCTGGTCGTAGGCCTTGTACTCGCCGAAGTACTTCGTGATCGCAGCCGTCAGCGACGTCTTGCCATGGTCGACGTGGCCGATCGTCCCGATGTTCACATGAGGCTTGGTGCGCTCGAATTTACCTTTTGCCATGTCTCTTTCCCTGGACCCGCGACGGGCCTGTTTGCGGTTGCGGGGCGATTAGCGGCTACCGCCGGAAAAGACAAGGGGCCGCAGCGCGCGGAGCAATCGCATTCATTGTCCGAGAAGGCCGCTTGACGCCACGTAGCCGCTATGCAGGATCGCCGCCGGCTCGGAGGGGGTGCTGATGCGGATGATCCTGATACTGCTGTTGTCGGCTATTGTGGGGAGCGGCACGGTCGCGCTCGTAGCGGGAGTGCCGGAAGGGCCGCTTTATCATCAGTTCCTGGACGAAGACTGAGACAGCTGGGACCGGCGGCCGACGCGGAGGTTCGGTTTGCAAGAGCGAAGCGATGGATGAGAGCGGATGGAGCGGGCAGCGGGAATCGAACCCGCACCAAGAGCTTGGAAGGCTCATGTGATACCATTTCACCATGCCCGCAGCGGGGAAACACCTATTCGAGCCCGCCGGGGAGGTCAAGGGTGATGTCGGCAAGCCCCACCGACCCGCCCCCGGACGGGGCGGGACATCGTGTCACCGATCGTCAGACCGCCTGGTAGGCGGCGATCACGGCCTCGACCTGTGCCGTGCTCATGGCCTGCAGCTGCGGCGTGGTGAGTGCCCCGAGCTGCTCCTCGCTCAGGCCTCCGATATCGTCTGTCGACAGTCCGGCGATGCCGCTGGTGCTGATGGCGGAGATGTCGTCGGTCGAGAAGCCCTGGATGTCCTCCAGTTCCATGGCCGCGATCTGGGTGGCGCTCAACGCCGCGGTCTGCGCGGCGCTGAAAGCCTCAGTCTGGTCGGCGCTCATGGCGGTGATCTGATCGGCCGTGAGGCCGGTCACCGCGGCGGTGCTCAGCGCCGCGACGTGGTCGACCGTCAGCGCGCCGATCTGGTCGGTCGACATGGCGGCCACCTGGGCAGATGTCAGTGCGCCGGCTTGAGCGGTGGAGAGGTCGCCGATCTGGTCCGTCGTCAGCGCGGCCACCTGGGCAGATGTCAGTGCGCCGGCTTGAGCGGTGGTAACGGCGCCGATCTGATCGGTGGTGAGCGCCGCAATCGCGTCCGTGGACAGGCCCGCGAAGGCTTCCGTCTTTAGTGCCGCGATCCCGTCCGTGGAGAGTTCGGCGATGTCGTCGGCGCCGAGCGCGCCGGCCTGGGTCGCACTGAGTGCGCCGACCTGGTCCGTGCTCAGAGCCCCGACCTGGGCAGTCTTGAGACCCGTCACCGCCTTCACGCTGAGGGCCGCCACCTGGTCCGTGGTCAGCGCGCCGATCTAGTCGGTCGTCAGTGCCGAGACCTGTGCCGCCGTCAGTGCGCCGATCTGGTCGG
>CATMOC010000460.1 GCA_950071955.1 uncultured Mesorhizobium sp.
GCCGCGCGCGGCGGGAGCGCCCCTCGTCGTCGTCCGCGAAGAACGCGGCGAAGTTCTTCCGGCTGACCTCGGCATTGCCGCGCACCAGTCCGATGCCCGCGTCGGTGAGCGGATGGTTCTGGAAGGTGAGCAGCGCCCAGGAGACGTTGCGCTCCGCGACGGGTCGCCGCTCGGTCTCGTAGGTGTCGAGGAGGCCGTCGGACGCCTTGCCCTTCAGCACCAGATCCAGCTTCCAGGCGAGGTTGTGCGCGTCCTGGATGGCCGAGTTGAGCCCGAGCCCCGTGGTCGGGGGATGGCGATGCGCCGCGTCACCCGTCAGGAATACCCGCCCGAAGCGGTACCGGTCGGCGATCACGCCTTCCACGACCCAGTGCCCGATGCCGATGATCTCCGGATCGAGGTCGGGCAGCTTCAGCAGTTCTCGCATGCGCGGGAGCAGTTTCGTCTCGTCGAAGCGCGCCGGATCGTCGGGACGGAAGCTGAAGTGGAACATCCATTCCTCGGAATGCCGGTCGAACCGCGTCGGTCCGAGCTTGCCCAGGACGCCGCTGCTCCACGACCCTCCGTCCGGATTGACGAACCATGTCGTCATCGCGTGGTCGTCGTCCCACCACTCCGACAGATCGGCCTTGAAGTAGACAGTGACCATGTCGGCGAGTTCTGTCGCGCCGGTAAGCCTGCTGCCCACGATCGGACCGATGGTCCGTCCGCCGTCGGCCGCGATCACGTAGTCGGCGACCACCGTGAATTCACGTCCGCTGTCACGGTCGCGAACCACGCAGGTCGCCGCGCGGGCGTCCTGCGAGATCGAGACGAGTTCGTGGTTGTAGAGCAGTTTGCCTGGATTGCGGCGCTCGGCTTCGGCACGAAGCAGCGGTTCGAGGCGCACCTGCGGATAGAGCGTGCTCTCGCAGGGGCTGTCCTCGGCATAGTGCCGCAAAGAGCCGCCGCCAAACGAATCGATCGCATGGAATGTCTTGCGGTCCAGCGGCCCGTCGCCCGCCAGGCTCGTGCACCAGCGTATGCGCGAGATATATTTCAATGGCATGGACTTGGCGTAGACCGCGTCGGCGATATCGAATTGCCGGAAGATCTCCATGGTGCGCTGGTTGATGTAGCGAGCCTTGGGAAGCCGACCCGGCGTGGCATGACGCTCGATCAGCAGCGACTGGGTGCCGTGTTCCGAAAGCGCGATGGATGACGACAGGCCGCAGCCGCCGCCTCCGACGATGAGTACCGGCACCCGGATATCCGTCATCTGCGTTCCTCGTTCGCTATTGCCTTCAGGAGCCCAGCAGACCTCGGGCGCCGAGCCATTCGCGCTGGAGTTCGATCACCCGCGCGAGATGGTCTGGCTGGCCGGCATAGTAGTGGGTTGCGCCCTGGATGACTTCGAAGGTCTTGTCCCTGCTCGCCGCCGCGCGGAAGATCATTCCGGTGTGCGGTTGCGGGGCGGCATCGTCTGCGCTGTTTTCGATCGCCAGGAAGGGCACGTTGATGTGGCGGGCGCATTCCACCCCGTTGGCGCGCGAATCCTCGATCGACCACTGCGACAGCCAAGACCTCAGCGTCGAGAAGCGGCCGAGCGCCACGGGTCCGGTGTTGACGGTCTCGGGATTGCCCAGATAGGACCAGCGTGGCTTCCGGTCGTTGGGGTCGACAGTCGGGTCGAGAAAACGCGGATCGGCGAACGTCCGGTGCGTGACGAAACCCCGCTCGATCTCCGGCGTGTCGCGCTTCCTCAGCATCTCGAGCGTTTCCCAGACCCAGGCGCGGATCCTGTCGACCCTGGCCCGTTGGGCATTGCGGTATTCCGCAATGAAGTCGGCCGAGTAGGGCGGCTGGTGGGGATTACGCGGATCGTAGAGATCGAGTTCCAGGAAGCGGTCGTCCGGATCGTGCTCGTTCCTCACCGAGGGATCGATGCTGTCGACGAGAAGCTGCGCACGCGAGATGTGCGCGGCTTGGAAGATCAGCGCATCGGCGGGGATGAGGCCCGCTCCCTTGACGTTGACCGGATCGCCCGCGGGCGTATCGACGATCGTGGGATTTTCGGCCTGCGACTGATAGAACAGCGCCAGCGATCCGCCACCGCTCCATCCCACGATGACGACTTTTTCGTAGCCGAGAACCTCCCTTGCGTGGCGCACGTAGGCACCGAGGTCCAGGAGCACCTTTTCCATGATGAGGGCAGCGTCGTTCTTGGCATACCGGCTGGCGGCGCACAGCACATGCGCGCCATGTCCCGCCGCTGCCCGGGGGACCGGCAGCAATTGCAGGGTCGACGTGGGATGCATGAAGATCAGCAACGTCGAGGACGGGACACCCTTGGGCCGCATCAGTATGCCTTCGAGATTCACGGCACCCTGATTGCCCGCGAATCCGTAAGTCTCGACGAATGAGGATTTCTCCTCATATTGGAGGTGAAGCCAGGTGAATTCGATTTCGTGAGTCATGCGGGGCGGACGACCTGTCAGTATTGCGGAATTCTAGTATTAAGGGTGGGAATGGACCGATGACACGTCCTGTAGTCGCAGGCCCGCAGGGGAAATCCCCTGCCGAATTCTAGTCGAGGGATATGGGGAGCGATCGTGGCAGGCTGTCCCCTCCTGCTGTTACAGCAAGGTGGCACGGCTTGAAGAGAATCCGGAGCTGGCGGGAATCGGCCGACAAGAGGCGCTGTCCACGGGTGAAGTGTCATCGTGCGCGTCCATCGAGGGAAGGCCAGCGAGGGGACGATAGCTGATGCGAAAGAATTCCGAGGGGCCGGAGGGCGGTGGGGGCAGCGAAGCGGCGGAGCAGTTGGCGCCCCAGCGTGTCGCCGCCGAAATCGATCTGGCCCGCCACGAACTGCCGGAAGGTTACTTCCTGCCGGAGAAGTCCCTGCCGCACGCCTTCACGGTCATCTCGAACCGAGTCAGCCAGACCCTACAGACCATGTACAGCGAGAAGTTCGGGCTGACCGTCGCCGGCTGGCGCATCATGGCCATCCTGGGAACGCACTCTCCGCTGTCGGCCAAGGCACTTGCCGAAATGACCGCGATGGACCAGGTCAGCACCAGCCGGGCCCTCGAACAGCTCTCCAACAAGAAGCTGCTTTCGCGCCGCGTCGACCCTTCCGACCGGCGCCGCGTTGTCCTGAGGCTGAACCGGAAGGGCCAGACCGTGTTCAGGCAGATCGTGCCGGTGCTCTACGCCGCCGAGAGGGCTCTGATAGACGGCTTCACGGAGGAGGAGGTGGCCACGATCCGCCGCTACATGACGCAGTTGATGGAAAGGTCCGCTCGGCACATGGCTGAAGAGGCGGATTGGCGCGCCCTGGTCGAAAGATACGGCCACGGCGGCGAACTGCCTCCCGAATGAGCATCGGCGGCCTCGGCAAGACCCTCGTCCCGACGGGGTTGGACTAAATGCTGACCGGTCGTCCCAAGCGTGGGGGACATCGGCCCCGACATGGCTCGCTATCTTCTCGCTAAACCGTTGGTTGGCAACGCGGCTGATTGGATGCAGGCGCCGCACGTTGTTCATAACCGGCAAGCAAACCCGCGAGGAGACTGACCTAGATGACCGAAAAGCCCGACGCGCCCGCAGCGGTGCCGCGCAATCCCGGCCTGACGCCAATGATGCTGAACCACGCGGCGTGGGTGACGCACGACGTGGCGGCCACGCATGATTTCTACACCCGCATCATGGGAATGGAGATCGCGAGCACTGTGATCGACGACAGCGTGCCGTCGACCGGCGACGCGTTTCCCTACTTCCACATCTTCTTCAAGATGAAGGACGGCTCGACATTCGCCTTCTTCGAGGCGCCCGGCTTGCCCTCTCCCGCAAAATCGACCCATCCGGCATACGACATCTTCAACCACATTGCGCTCGAGGTGTCGTCCCGCGAGGACGTCATGAAGTGGTACGAATGGCTA
>CATMOC010000461.1 GCA_950071955.1 uncultured Mesorhizobium sp.
GGGGCAAGATCTCCGCGATGTCGATGCGGCCCGACTCGACCTCGCCGCGCAGGCCTGGTGCTTTGAGCAGGAACGGAACATGAACCTCCTCGGCGTACAGATCGTGGCCGTGTCCGAGACTTCCGTGCTCAAAAAATTGTTCGCCGTGATCGGATGCGAAGGCGATGATCAGATCGTCGTAGAACCCTTCCTCGCGCAGAAATGCGAAGAGTCTCCCGATCGTCTCGTCGACCATGAAGATCTCGGCATGGGCGAAGTTGATCAGCCGCATGATACCGAAGATCAACCCGATCCCCAGCGCCGTGAGCGCGTAGATCGAGCCGATGCTCATGGCGTCGATCAGGGCCTGGACGATCCAGCTCATCAGGCATGCCCCTCGCCGGAGAGGTAGGCGTTCTCCAGTCGCGCGTCGCCGAGCAGTTCAGAGGCTGGACCCTCCAGCCGCACCGCTCCGCCGGAGAGCACGATCACGCGATCGGCGACGGAGCCGATCCGCATCGGGTTCTGCTCGACCAGGAGGATGCTGAGCCCGCCGGCGCGCAACTCCCGCAGCACGTCGTAGACGCGGTCGACCAGAAGCGGGGCGAGACCGAGCGACGGCTCGTCGAGGATCAGGAGGCGCGGGCGCGACAAAAGTGCGCGCGCGATGGCGAGCTGCTGCTGCTCGCCACCGGAAAGCCGGGTCGCCATGCCGTTGCGGCGCTCGGCGAGGATGGGGAACATTGCGTGGATTTCCGTCAAAGCCCTGTTTCGCGCCGCCCGGTCGCCGAGCCGCCGCGACATCCCCAGGAGCAGGTTCTCGTGCACGGTCAGTCCGTCGAAGATGCGCCGTCCCTCCGGCACCAGCGCGATGCCCATCAGGGCGACGTCCTCGGTGCGAAGACCGCCGATCGGCTGCCCGTCGAGCCGCAGGGTGCCCGAGGCAGCGGGCAGGGCGCCGGCGATGGCGAGCGTGAGCGTGGTCTTGCCGGCGCCGTTCGGCCCCACGACCGCAAGCGTCTCCCCTTCGTCGAGTGAAAGCGACACGTCCCGCAGTGCCGGGACCGGACCGTAGCTCACCCAGATGCGGTCCAGTTCAAGCAGTGCCATGCGGCACCCCGCCGAGATAGGCCGCCCGCACCCTTGGGTCGGCGCGCACGGCCGCGGGAGCTCCGGTGGCTATGACGCGGCCGACGTCCAGGACGACCAGCCGCGGACAGACGGACATGACGAGATCCATGTTGTGCTCGACCAGCAGCAGCCCGATCCCCCTGCGTTCGACGAGTTCCTTCATCGCGGCGCCCAGCTGTTCGGCCTCCTGCGGCGACATTCCCGCCGCTGGCTCGTCCAGCAGCAGGAAGCCCGGCTCCAGGGCAAGCGCGCGGGCGATCGCCAGTTTCCTCTGGTCGGAATAGCTCAGCGTCGAGGCCTTCCTTTCGAAGTCGCCCGACAGCCCGACCGCCGCGAGGAGCTCCTCGACGGTATCCGCCCGACTCCCCAGGACGGCCGCGACCGCCGCCACGTTCTCGGCGATGGTAAGTTCCCCGAAAAGCCGAACGCCCTGGAACGTCCTCACCACGCCCGCCCGTGCGACGAGGTGAGGGGACAGTCTCAGAAGTTCCCGGTCGCCCAGCCAGACGCCGCCGGTTGTCGGGCGCTGGAAGCCCGAAATGACGTTGATGAGCGTGCTCTTGCCTGCGCCGTTCGCGCCGATCAGGCCGACGATTTCGCCGGGCCTGATCTCGAGCGAGACGTCCTGGAGGGCAACGACGCCCCCGAACCGGACCCCGATGTCTTCGGCACGAAGCGTTGTCACCGTCGGCGTCCGGTTCCTGTCGTTTGCGCCCCTTGCCCTCAGAAGGTGATCTCGGGCGTCTTCTCGGCGTCGAACACGCCGATCGCCGAGGCCTTCCCGCCGTCGATCTTGATGATCGTCATCGGCCGGTTGTTGTTGATGTGCAGGTCGCTCGTGAACGACGTCTTCCCGACCAGCAGGTCCTCGCCGGAGAAGGCGTCCAGTTTTGCGCGCACGGCGTCCGCTTCGAACGAGCCGGCTGCCTCGACCGCCCGCGCCCAGGCTTCGATCACCCCGTAGCCGGTGAGCGCGTGGCCCGTCACCGGTGCCTCCCCGTAGGATGTCGTGAACTTCGCGACGAAATCGTTGATGCGGGGATTGGGGTCGTCGCCGTGGATGCTGCCGTATGTGAGGTTGTAGAATTCGCTCAGGTCCGGAACAGCCTCCAGCCAATAGGTGCCGTCCATGGATTCCCCGGTGATCATCGGCAGGCCGATACCCGCCGCCCGGATCTGGCGAACGTAGGAGCCGCCGTTGATCGCGCCGCAGAACATGATCACGTCGGATTTCGCCTCGGCATCCTTCATGCGGCTGACCTGGGCGGCGATGACGGTGTCGTTGCCGGCATTGTACTCGTCATACCCGGAGACGCCTTCGCCGCCGGCGAGTTCGCGCCAGCGCTTCTCGAAGTTCGAGCACAGCGACTTGTTGTACTCCACCTGAAGGTCGTTGAGGATGTAGACGTTACGCTTGCCAAGGGTGTTCCAGGCGAACTCCGCCAGGATGGCGCCCTGGTGGTTCGTGGCCGTCGCCATGGTGTAGGCGTTCGGACCTATGCCCTGTACGCCGAACTTGGCGTCGGCGGCGCAGGATGAGAAGGCGATCTTGTTCTGCGACTGGGCGACGAGCGCGGCGGGCGCGCCGAAATCGAAATCGCAGGTGACCATGACGAGCTCGGCGTTCTTGGACAGGACGTCCGTGGCCGCCGTGGCGCCCTGTGCCGGATCGGACGCGGTGTCGGCCGCGACCTCGACGATCTTGCGCCCGAGCAGCCCGCCCTTCGCGTTGATGTCCTCGATCGCGAGCTTGGCGGCCTTGTAGGGACCGTCGTCGTAGGGGGCGACGAAGCCCGACAGCGCGATGGCGAAGCCGACAGTCACGTCCTCCTGCGCGGCGGCAGCAAGCGGCATCGCCGCGATCAGTGTAGTCAGTAAGAAGCGAGTTCCCGTTTTCATCTGATGGTTCTCCTTCACCAGTTTCCAGTCGTGCTCATGCGGCCGCGCGAAGCCGCGCGGTTTCTTCAGGTTCGATCGAACCGTCCTCTCCCAGCGCTACGCCGTAGACGGTGCGCGCACGTTCGGCCGTGATGCGGCCCAGCCGGACATCGCGGGCGACCTTCTCCGCCGGCCGGGACTTCGGGTCCCCGTAGCCTCCGCCGCCGGCCGAGATTGACAGAACGAGCTCGCGGTCAGCCACGTCGACCTGTGCGCATGACGGCAAGGGTTCGCGGCTGCCGTTCTCTTCGATCAGATACTGGTTGGCCGGGCCGCCTTTCCCGCCGCCACGCGTGCCCAGGGCGGCGTTGACGACGCCGTCGCTGACGTAGCCGACGGAGATCGCGCAGCCGACGGGTCCGAACTCGACCGCGATCGAGGGCGCTCCGACATGTTCGCCGGCTCCCTCCGTATCCGGCAGAAGCCTGCGCGAGGCGACGTAGAGCGGCTGGCGCAACTCGTCGAGCTCGACCGAATCGAGGTTGCACATGCCGGCGTTGCCGACGTGGCCGATGGTCAGCCAGGCGTCGGCGCTGGGGCTGGCCGCGCCGCCGGTCATGCCCAGGAACACCTGGTTGATGAAGGGCTTCCCGTCGCGGGGGTGGATGCCGGAGATCACTGCCACCGAGGGCGGGATGACGGCGCCGCATTCGGCCATACCCTTGCCTTCCGCGATCTCCGCGATGGCGCACTGGACCGGGTTCGCGACACGGTCCGCCACATTGGTGGTGGCCACGGAGCAGGAGGTCGGATGACGGGGCACGCCGACCACGCAGTTGTCCTTGAGGCGCAGATCGATGCGGCGAAAACTGCCGGCGTTGGCCGGTAGGTCGGGCTCCAAATTCTCGAACACGCCTTGGAT
>CATMOC010000462.1 GCA_950071955.1 uncultured Mesorhizobium sp.
ACTCGCTGTAGTCGTCGCCGAGAAGCAAGATATCCAAGTCGACCTTCTCATCGTCGACCTTCTCGCCGTCGACCTCCACCTCGATGATGGACTGGCCGTTGGCGCCGACGTTGGCGAACTCGACCTGGATGGGCGTCGAGCCGAGGTGGTCGAGCAGTTCGCGGAGGCCGGTGTAGCTCTCCTGCGGGTCGCCCGCGTCGTCGTCGACGAGCGGACCGGGACGATCGTCATCGGCCAGGACGTGAAGATTTCGCAGGTCGCGGTGAGCCACGGCCAGCTGACCGTGCGGATCACCGAGCAGCCGCAGATCGTCCAGCCGGCGCCGTTCTCCGACGGCGTCACCGCCGAGGAGCCCTCCACCACCATCGACGCGCAGCAGGCCGGCGGACAGGTCGCCATGCTGGAAGGCCCCGACCTGCAGACGCTGGTCTCGGGGCTGAACCGCATCGGCGTCAAGCCGGACGGGATCATCGCAATCCTCCAGGGCATCAAGTCGGCGGGCGCACTCCAGGCCGAACTCGTCCTCCAGTAGAGCCACCTCGATGACATCCCTCCCCTCTCCGCCAAAATCCCGAACCGTCAGGGCGGCGTCCATCGCCGCCCTGGCCTTCGGTACGGGCCTGGCAGTTCTCGCCGTCACCGGCAACATGGCGGGCGCGCAGGACCTTCCGGGCAAGATGACCGACGAGGTGAGCGAGTTCTGCGCCAACATCGTCGATGCGGCGCGCGACCGGCGCTATGCGGTCCAGACCAAGGAACTGGAGAACCTCCGCGGCGAGATCGACGAACGGATCGCCGCGCTCGAGGCCAAACGTGCCGAATACGAGAAGTGGCTCTCGCGGCGCAAGGAAGTGATCGATGCCGCCGAGGACAGCGTCGTCGGCATCTATTCGCGCATGCGCCCCGACGCGGCCGCCGAGCGCATGGAGAAGCTGGACGCCAGCCTCGCGGCGGCCATCCTGCTCAAGCTCAACCATCGCCAGGCCGGCATCATATTGAACGAGATGGACAGCAAGGCGGCGGCACAGCTGACCAGCATCATCGCCGACGTCGCCAAATCCGAGGACCCGTCATGAACCGCATCGTCATCCTCGGCATCGGCTGCCTGACGCTCGGGGGATGCGCCGGAGAACTGCGCGACATCGGCAGGCCTCCCGCGCTTTCGGCCGTGGGTTCGGGACTGGAGCCGGCGTCGGCAACGGCCTATGCGTATCCGGAACCGCCCGCGGCACCGGTCAAGCGCTTCTCGCTGTGGGACGACGAGCAGAGCCAGCTCTTCAAGGACGCCCGCGCCCTGTCGGTCGGCGACATCCTGACGGTCTTCATATCGATCAACGACAAGGCGACCCTCAACAACGAGTCCGACAGGTCGCGCACCTCGAAGCGGACCTTCGGCATCGGCGGCGGCTACGACTGGGACGGCGTGGGGTCCAGCGGAGCGGCCGATTTCGACCTGAACTCGAAGTCCGATTCCACCGGGTCGGGCGCCACCGCGCGATCGGAAAACATCCGGCTCTCCGTCGCCGCGGTCGTGACCGAGGTGCTGCCCAACGGCAACCTGATCATCCGCGGCTCGCAGGAGGTCCGGGTCAACGCCGAGCTCCGCATACTCACGATCGCCGGCATCGTGCGCCCAGCCGACATCGGCGCGCAGAACTCCATTCCCTACGAACGCATCGCCGAGGCCCGCATATCCTACGGCGGCCGCGGCCGTCTGACCGAGGTCCAGCAGCCTGCCTACGGCCAGCAGATCCTCGACATCATCTCTCCGTTCTGAGCCGATCACCCATGTCGCTCGACGCAACCGATGCAGCCAGCCAGAAGAAGGGGCCATCGATGATGGTCCAGGTGGCGGTCCTCGTCGTGCTGACGCTCGTCGCGGTCGGCGGCGGGTGGTTCGCGGGAATCAACCTGAGGGGCGGCGAGCCAGCCGAGCCGGAACCCATCAAGATCGCCGTGGAGCCGCTTCCGGGCGAGGCCGGCGAAGGCGCTGAAGCGGGGCACGGCGAAGAGGGCGGCGGAGAGGATGGCGAGATCAAGCTCATCCCGCGCCTCGTGCCCATGGAGCCGATCACGACCAACCTCGCGGCGCCATCGGACATCTGGGTGCGCATGGAGATCTCGATCGTCTTTTCGGCCCCGCCGCCGCCCGACCTCGTGCGCACGATTCACCAGGATCTGCTGGCCTACATGCGCACCGTCTCGCTCCAGCAGGTCCAGGGCGCCAGCGGATTCCAGCATCTCAAGACCGACCTCGAGGAGCGGGCGCAAATCCGCAGCGAAGGCCTGGCGACCCAACTCATGATCCGGACCCTGCTGTTCGAATGAGAAAGCTCCTGCTCGCCGGCGGCGCACTGCTTCTCCTGACCGGAGGAGCGCTGGCGCAACAGCTCGACCTCGGGCAGCTGACCGAAGGCCTGCAGGGCGAGACCGTCGGCACCATCATCCAGCTCTTTGCCCTGCTGACGGTCCTGTCGATCGCGCCGGGCCTGCTCATCATGGTGACGAGCTTCACGCGCTTCGTCATCGCCTTCTCGATCCTGCGCGCCGGCATCGGCCTTCAGACGACGCCCGCGAACCTGATCCTCATCAGCCTCGCCCTGTTCATGACCTTCTACGTCATGGCCCCGACGTTCGATCAGGCCTGGAACAATGGCGTCCGGCCGCTCGTGAACAACCAGATCAGCGAAGAGGAAGCGTTCGCGCGCATCTCCGATCCGTTTCGCTCCTTCATGCTCAACAACGTGCGTCAGGAAGACTTCAACCTGTTCGCCGACCTCGCCCGCGAGCGCGGCCAGACGGTCGTCAGCGGCGAGCAGGTCGACCTGCGGATCCTCGTTCCCGCCTTCATGATCTCGGAGATCAGGCGCGGTTTCGAGATCGGCTTCCTTATCGTCCTGCCGTTCCTCGTGATCGATCTGGTGGTGGCGACCGTGACGATGGCGATGGGCATGATGATGCTGCCGCCCACGGTGATCTCCCTGCCCTTCAAGATCCTGTTCTTCGTCCTGATCGACGGATGGAATCTGCTGGTCGGCAGTCTGGTGCGGTCGTTCAACTGACGACGGCAAGGTTTCGTTAATCCCTTCGCCAGAATCCGTCCGAAAATTATCGGTTTGGTAAATTTTTCCTGTCAGAACATCCTTAACAGGATGGATCGGCGCGGATGTTCTTCGCCGCCGATGGCATGATGCCGCGCCGTCCTACCGGTAAAGTCCGGTATGTCCCTGTAAGTGTTGTGTTTTGTTAGTAAGGGACATCCCTATGTCGAGTATTCTGACCAACGCGTCGGCGATGACGGCGCTCAAATCTCTCCAGGCTACCAACAAAAATCTCGAAATGACCCAGGCTCGCATCTCCACCGGTTACCGGGTGGGCGAGGCGAGCGACAATGCCGCCTACTGGTCGATCGCAACCACCATGCGCTCCGACAACAAGGCTCTCTCCACCGTGCAGGACGCGCTCGGTCTAGGCGCCGCAAAAGTCGACACCGCCTACACCGGCATGAGTGCCATGATCGACGTGGTTGACGAGATCAAGGCGAAACTGGTCGCCGCTCGCGAACCGGGCGTCGATCGCGCGAAGATCCAGACCGAGATTACTGCCCTGCAGGGGCAGTTGACCTCGAACGCCGCCGCGTCGAGCTTCTCCGGCGAAAACTGGCTTTCCGTGGATTCAAGCGCCGCTTCCTACAATGCCACGAAGTCGATGGTCGCTTCCTTCACCCGCGCCGCGGACGGCTCCGTGTCCATCTCCACCATCTCGGTGGACACGGCGTCGATCAAGCTGTTCGACTCCGCCACCGACGCCGCGGCAGCCGGCACCGGCATTCTCGATGCCAAGTATACCTCCGCCGACATTGTCGGTCCGCCGGCCTTCTCGGCCGGT
>CATMOC010000463.1 GCA_950071955.1 uncultured Mesorhizobium sp.
CGACCAGCCCATGCGCCAGCCGGTCATGGCCCAGGTCTTGGACCAGCCATTGAGGACGATGAGCCGATCGCTGATCTCGGGAAAGGTCAGGAGCGAGGTATGCCTCTCTCCGTCATAGGTCATGACGTCGTAGATCTCGTCCGACAGGATGGCGACGTCGGGATGGTTTTCGAGGCCCTGGACGAGCTTTTCGATCTCGGCGCGCGGGGTCACGCCGCCCGTCGGATTGGCCGGCGAGTTGAGGATGAGAAGGCGCGTCTTGTCGGTGATGAGGGACAGGGTCTCCTCGGCCGAGAAGGCAAAGCCGTTCTCCTCGCGGATCGGCACGGGAACCGGCGTCGCACCCGTGAATTCGATCATCGAGCGATAGATCGGGAATCCGGGATCGGGGTAGAGGATTTCCGCGCCCGGTTCGCCGAAGAGGACGATCGCCGCGTACATGGTGGGCTTGCCGCCCGGCAGGATGACGACGTTCTCCGGCGAGACCTCGATGCCGGTGGTCGTCAAGGTGCGCCGCACCACCGCCTCGCGCGTCGCCAGCAGCCCTGTCGCGGGCGTGTAGCCGTGATGGCCGTCGCGCAGGGCCTTGATCGCGGCTTCCACGATGTGCTCGGGCGTGCGGAAGTCGGGCTGGCCGATGCCGAGGTTGATGACGTCCTTGCCCTGTGCGGCGAGCAGCGTCGCGCGCGCCAGCACGGCAAACGCGTTTTCCTCGCCGATGCGGTCGAAGGCGGCGACGGTGTGGAGCATGGTCAGGTTTCCAGTGGGAGGGCGGGTGTGATGTCGGTATGGACGAAGTCGTCGCCGACGAACAGGAGCGGCAGGTCGCGTTGCTTGGCGACCGCATAGACGAGACAGTCGCTGAAGTTCAACTGGGCGGGATGGCCCGAGCCTTTTCCATAGAACCGGGCCGCGGCCACCGCCGCCTCGATCACGCCCTCGGTAAGATCAGCGTTGCCGTAGGCGGGAATGCTCGTGAACCTGCGGAACCACTCGAAGAAATCATGGCCGGGCCGGCGAAGGAGTGCCGCTTCGACCTGGCAACTGGCAGGGATGAAGATACGCGTTGCCCTTGCGAGCGCCTGCTCGCAAGGCTCTGCACCTGCTTCGTTGCGATAGATCGCCACGAAGGCGGATGTGTCGGCCACGATCTCCATCGACTATTTCAGATCGTCTCCGAAGATGGAATCCATTTCCTCTTCGAGGTCCGCCCAGGACGCTCCATCATCCGGGGGCGGGTACCGCTTTCTGAGATCTGCCATGAAAGCCAGCCGACGCCGCACTTCGGCATCGGAAACGCTGGCGGGAGGCTGCACGAGTTCCCTCTCCGCCAGCCGCCGTATCACCGCGCTCGGGCCTTCCCCCGTGCGGCGGCCGATCCTGCGGATCAGTTCTTCCGTTTCCTTGTTGCGGATGGTGATGGCCACCGGCTCCGGTCCTCTGGCTCAGCAGGCTCGCGCGATCTGGCAGCACGCGACGCGGAAGCATATGCTGCTATGCTTCCGCCTTCAAGGAGCAAGCGCGATGAAGGATCTTTCGAGATGGACGCCTCGACCGCGGCCCCTCCGCGCGGCGATCGATGGCCGCTATGTGCGCCTCGAACCGCTTTCGGCCGCTAGGCACGGCGACGGCCTGTTCAGGGCCGCCACCGAGGGCGACGCGGACGATCGCTTCCGCTGGCTGTTCGAGACCACGCCGGCCGACCGGGCTGGCTTCCAGGCCTGGCTCGAAAAGGCCGAGGCGAGCGAGGATCCGCTGTTCTTCACCGTGATCGACAAGGCGAGCGGCGAACCCGTGGGACGCCAGACGCTGATGCGCATCGATCCGACCCATGGCGTCATCGAGATCGGCAACATCCACTGGGGTCCGCGCATGCAACGGTCCCGGCTGGCGACCGAGGCGTTCTTCCTCTTCGCCCGCCACGTCTTCGACGACCTCGGCTACCGCCGCTACGAGTGGAAGTGCAACGACCGCAACGAGCCCTCCAAGCGCGCCGCCGAACGCTTCGGCTTCACCTTCGAAGGTGTTTTCCGGCAGCACATGATCGTCAAGGGGGAGAACCGCGACACCGCCTGGTTCTCGATCATCGACGCTGAATGGCCGGCGCTCAGGGCCGCCTACGAAACTTGGCTCGATCCGAAGAACTTCGACGCCGCGGGAAACCAGAAGCGGCGGCTTGAGGACATCAGGGCAGGCGCACCGGAATAGTATAACGCGGCGCCGCTGATGTAAGACCGGCCCGACGAAAGGGCAGGACCCATGGCGCACGGCCACGATCACCACAGCCACGATCACCACGGCCACGACCATCATGGCCACGGCCATTCCCACGCGCATGGCGCGGCCGGGACGAACAAGACGCGCATGCTGATCGCGGCGGTCCTGACCGGCGGCTTCATGGTCGCCGAGGCTGTGGGCGGCATCCTTACCGGATCTCTGGCGTTGCTGGCGGATGCCGGCCACATGCTCACCGATTCGGTGTCGCTCGCCTTCGCCTGGTATGCCTTTCACCTCGCCGAACGCAGCGCCACCAGCCGCCTGACCTACGGCTACGACCGCCTGAAGACGCTGGTGGCCTACACCAACGGGCTGACGATCTTCGCCATCGCCGCCTGGATCGTCTGGGAGGCCTGGGATCGCTTCCGCGATCCGAGCCCGGTGCTGGGCGGACCGATGCTGATGATCGCGCTTCTGGGGCTGGCCATCAACGTCGGGGCGTTCCTCGTGCTCCACGGCGGCAGCCGGGAGGATCTCAACATGCGCGGCGCGCTGCTGCACGTGATCGGCGACCTGCTCGGGTCGGTCGCCGCGCTCGTGGCCGCTGGCGTCATCCTCGCCACCGGCTGGTACCCGATCGACCCGATCCTGTCGGTCCTGGTGGCGCTCCTGCTCTTCCGCAGCGCCTGGGGGCTGGTCCGCGATGCCGGCCATGTGCTCCTGGAAGGCACGCCGCCAAGCATGGACCGCGACCGCATCGCCCGCGACATCGAGGCGAACGTCGCGGGCGTGCGCGAAGTCCACCACATGCATGTCTGGTCGCTCGACGGGACGCGCAACATGGCGACGCTGCACGCCTGCCTCGTGGAAGAGACCGACAGCCACGCCGCCATCGGCGCCATCAAGTCCCGCCTGTCGGAACATCACGGGATCGGCCATGCAACCGTCGAACCCGAATTCGGCAGCTGCGCTGATCACGGCGTGAAGGACAAGCAAAGACATGGCTCGTAGCGGGTTGGGCTTTGCCTTCCGGGTCGCGGCAATTTACGAACATCTCCACAGTCCGAACGAACGGACGATGTGAGCATCACGGGGAGAGAAATCATGGCCGGAAGGCTGAAGGGCAAGGTCGCGGTCGTCACGGCCGCGGGACAGGGGATCGGACGGGCGATTGCGGAAGCCTTTGTGGCGGAGGGCGCCACGGTCCACGCGTCGGATCTCGACCGCGACAAGCTTGCCGATCTCAGGCGCGCGAAGAAGGCGAAGCTCGACGTGCGATCCACCAGGGCGGTGGAGGCCTACGCGGAAAAAATCGGCGGCATCGACATTCTCGTCAACGTGGCGGGCTTCGTCCATCACGGCACGGTGCTCGACTGTGAGGAGAAGGACTGGGATTTTTCCTTCGACCTCAACGTCAAATCCATGCACCGCATGATCCGCGCCTTCCTTCCCGGCATGCTGGCGCGGGCGAAGGAACAGGGCAATTCCGGCTCGATCATCAACATGTCCTCGGGCGCCTCCTCCATCAAGGGCGCGCCGAACCGCTACGCCTATGGCGCGACCAAGGCTGCCGTCATCGGCCTGACCAAGTCGGTCGCGCAGGACTTCATCCGCCAGGGCATCCGCTGCAACGCCATCTGCCCCGGCACGATCGAGTCCCCCTCCTGGC
>CATMOC010000464.1 GCA_950071955.1 uncultured Mesorhizobium sp.
GGCAAGCCTATACCGACTGGCCAGGAGCTCCGCCGCCTGAACGGCGATCTCCACCTCGGACCCGGTAGCCAGCAGGGTGACCTGGCGCCTGCCGCCGGCGACTTCGCGCAGGACATAGGCGCCCCTCGCAGCAGGCAAGCTCCTGCTGTGGGAGGTGCGCAGCATCGCAAGCGCCTGCCGCGAGAGGACGAGTACGCTCGGACCATCGGCCGCGAGGGCCAGTTCCCAGCATTCGGCGGTCTCGGCGATGTCGGCCGGGCGGAACACCCTGAGGTTGGGCGTTGCACGCAACATGGCCAGGTGCTCGACCGGCTGGTGAGTCGGGCCGTCCTCGCCCAGTCCGATCGAATCGTGGGTCAATACGTAGATGACGCGCTGTTCCATCAGCGCGGAAAGCCGGATCGCACCCCGCGCATAGTCGGAAAAGACGAGAAAGGTGCCGCCATACGGGATGAAACCACCATGCAGCGCGATGCCGTTCATTGCCGCGCCCATGCCGTGCTCGCGAATGCCGTAGTGGATGTAGCGCCCCTTGAACGCGCCGGGGCCGATCGATCCAAGCCCGGGGGTGACAGTCAGGTTGGAATGGGTGAGGTCGGCCGATCCGCCCACCGTCAGCGGGGTCGTGGCGTTGATCACCCCCAACACCATCTCCGAGGACTTGCGTGTCGCGACCTTAGTGGCCTTGCCGACATGTTCCTTGCGAAAGGCCGCCAGCCGACGGGGCAGCGAAGGAGGAAGCTTGCCCGACAGCACAGCTTCGAAGGCCTTTCGACGCGACGATGAAGCGAGCCGCTCCTCCCACATGCGCCGAGCGACAGCGCCGCGTGCCGCCACACGTCCCCATCCTGCCGCGACGTCGGCTGGAATCTCGAAAGGCGGGCTCGTCCAGCCGAGAGCCGTCCGTGCCGCCTCGATCTCCTTGTCGCCAAGCGGGGCGCCGTGCGTCTTTTCCGAGCCCTGCATGTTTGGCGCGCCCTTGCCGATGGTCGTCCTGCAGGCGACCAGCGATGGCTTCGATGTCTTGCGCGCTGCCTCTATGGCCGCCGCCACCGCGGCGCGGTCGTGGCCATCGACCGACCGGACGTCCCAGCCCGCTGCCCGGAAGCGCGCCACCTGGTTCATCGAGGTGGAGAGAGATGTGGGACCGTCGATCGAAATCCGGTTGTCGTCCCAAAGGACGATCAGCCGGTGAAGGCCAAGATGGCCGGCAAGGTCGATCGCTTCGTGACTGATGCCCTCCTGCAGGCATCCGTCGCCTGCGATCACATAGGTGAAGTGGTCGACCAGACGCTTGCCGAAGCGCGCCGCCATCATCCGTTCGGCGATGGCCATGCCGACAGCGGTGGCGATGCCCTGGCCGAGAGGGCCGGTGGTGGTCTCGATCCCCAGGGCATGCCCGTATTCGGGGTGGCCGGCCGTGCGGCTGCCCAGCTGCCGGAACCGCTTCAGCTCGTCCATCGTCATGTCGGGAAAACCGACCAGATGGTGGATGGAATAGAGCAACATCGACCCGTGCCCGGCCGAAAGCACGAAGCGGTCGCGATCGGGCCAGGCCGGTTGTGACGGGTCTACGCGCAGAAAGCGATTGAAAAGCACCGTGGCAACGTCGGCCATGCCCATGGGCATGCCGGGATGGCCGGAATTGGCTTTTTGCACCGCGTCCATCGCGAGCGCTCGAATAGCATCGGCCATCCGCTGCTCCAGCCGGTCGTCGGCATCTTTCGTCTCGGCGATTGGCATGGCTTCGATGTTCACGGAATGCCTCTCAGATGAGCCGCTGGCGGCGTTCGATGAGTTGAAGGATCAGCGGGGTGAGGATGAGCTGCATGGCCAGGTCGAGCTTGTTGCCCGGCACCACGATCGAATTTGCGCGACTCATGAAGGAGTCGTGGATCATCGACAGCAGGTAGGCGAAGTCGATGCCGCGCGGATTGGCGAAGCGGATGACCAGCATCGATTCGTCCGGCGTCGGTATCCAGCGCGCTATGAACGGGTTCGACGTGTCGACGATCGGAACGCGCTGGAAGTTGATGTTGGTCAGAGCGAACTGGGGCACGATGTAGCGCACGTAGTCCGGCATGCGCCGCAGGATGACGTCCATGACGGCCTCGGTGGAGTAGCCTCGGGTCGACCGGTCCCGATGGATCTTCTGGATCCACTCCAGGTTGATCACCGGCACGACCCCGATCTTGAGGTCCCCGTGCCGGGCGAGGTTGATCTTGTCGGTTACGGCGCAGCCATGCAGACCCTCGTAGAAGAGAAGGTCGCTCGGAGCGAAGTCTAGCCAGGGCGTGAAGGTGCCGGGCGCACACCCGTAGAGGGCTGCCTCCTCGTCGTCGTGGACATAGGTCCGGGTCCGCCCGACACCCTTGCGTCCATAGTCGGCAAACACCTCGTCGAGTACTTCGAGTTCGTTGGCGTCGGTGTTGAAATGCGTGAAGTTCGGATTGCCCCGGCTCTCTTCTTCGGCAACCTTTTCCTTCATGGCCGCCCGGTCGTAGCGGTGGAACGCATCGCCCTCGATGAACGCGGCCTCGACCTTCTCGCGCCGGAAAATCTGCTCGAAGATGCGCTTGACGGATGTGGTGCCCGCTCCGGAAGAGCCGGTGATCGAAATGATGGGGTGCCTTGCGGACATGATCGGTTCCTCACGCCCGAAAGAGGCCGCGGTGGCCGAAAAGCGGCGACCGTCCGGCGATGACGCTGGGCTCGGCGTGGTAGCGCGCGATGCGCGCCACCTCCCTCGCGGCGCCGAACACCAGCGGCGTACGTTGGTGCAAGGACGTGGGGACCAGATCGAGGATCGCAGTGGTGCCGTCGGTCGCCGATCCGCCGGCCTGTTCGATGATCATGGCGATCGGGTTGGCTTCGTAGACAAGGCGCAGCCGGCCATTGGCATACCCGCGCCGGGAGTCGCCGGGATAAAGGAAGACGCCGCCGCGGATCAGGATCCGGTAGGCATCGGCCACCAGCGATGCAATCCAGCGCATGTTGAAGTCTTTCTCTCGCGGGCCGGTTGTCCCCTTCAGGCAATCGTCGACATAGAGACGGACGGAATCGTCCCAGTGCCGGTAGTTCGACGCATTGATCGCGAATTCATCCGTCTTCTCGGCGATGGAGGGCCGCACGCTCTCGACGAAGGTGCCCAGTCGCGGCGAGTGGACGAAGATGCGCGTGCCGCCCCCGAGTGTCAGCGCCAGTGCGAGTTGCGGTCCGTAGATGAAGAACCCCGCGCCCAGTTGCCTGCGGCCGAACTGCAGGAAGCTCCCTGCGGGCTCGCCGGCCAAGGCCGGCAGGATCGAGAAGATGGTTCCGATCGACACGTTGGTGTCGATGTTGGAGGACCCATCGAGCGGGTCGACGGCCAGTGCGATGGCGGATGTTCCGTTCAGATCGACCGCGCTGTCGATCTCTTCCGAACAATAGTGGCGAACGCCCGCCCGCCTCGCGGCGGCCAGGAACGCCTCGTCGGCGCTGACGTCGAGAAAACGCTGAAAGTCGCCGTCCGCATTGAGCGACCCCGCAGCCGAACTCATGACGGAGGCGGACGACTGAGCAATCAGGGCACGTGTCGCGGCTGCAGCGCCGGCGAGCGATCGGACGGTCTCTACGACCGGGCCGAGATCGGGCGACTGAGAATTCAGATAGGCATCGAGCGTAGATGCGGACACCGGTTCCTCCCCCGATTGGCAACGCACTCCCTGGCGCCAATCGATCACGCCCTTGCGCATTAGGGAAATTCAATGTTTTAAGCGATGAGATAAATTTTTCTTAGGTTGTGCTATGCGAAACGTGACGCTGAGACAGTTGCGGGCGATCGAGCGGATAGCCTCGGACCGGAAAATCGTCACCGCGGCCAAGTATTTGGGCCTGA
>CATMOC010000465.1 GCA_950071955.1 uncultured Mesorhizobium sp.
GGCATGCGCACGCCTTCCTTCGACCTGTCGCTGCGCCATCCCGGCATGCGCAAGCGCATGGCGCGCCGGCTGCCGCAGGACGACTGGCTGTTCCCCAACATCAATACCGGCGGCGTGGTCAAGTTCACCGAGGCCGGCGAGATCGTCGCCACGCTCGGCGACCTTTCCGGCCAGGCGCATCCGAGCGTCACCTCGATGCGCGAGCACAAGGGCTATCTCTACATCGGCGGCATCCTCAACAACCGCGTCGGCCGGCTGAAGCTCGACGGGGCGGACCCGTCCTGGACCGGTCCTTCCTCCTACTGGGGGCGGACATGATCGGCGCCTTCTCGCGGGCCTTCGACAATCTCTTCGGCCGCGGCGAGGCGGCCGTCACCGTTCCGCCGCTGGACGGGGCGCTGAGGCCAAACCGCATGCTGGACGAGGCCGGTTCGCGGACCCCACTCGCGGAGGTCGACTGCCTCGCCGTCCATGACGGTGTCCTCGTCGCGTCGGCCGGGGATGGCGTCTTCATGCTCGATTCCGACGGGAACTGGACGCGGCGGCGGGCCTATGGTTCGGCCGTCGCCTGCATCGCGCCGGTGGGCGCGGACGGTCTCGCGATCGCGCTGGACAGCGGCTACGTGGTCATCGAGGGCGGCCGCTTCGACGGGAAGCGGTACCGGGCAGACGCGAGCGTTTCCTGCATCACGGCGATCGCCGTACATGAAGGCCAGCTCTATCTGGCGAACGGCTCCACGGCCTACGGCGCGGAGGCGTGGCAGCGCGACCTGCTCGAACGCGGCGCGACTGGCAGCATCTGGCGCATCGATCTCGAAAGCGGCCAGGCGACGCGCCTCGCCGACCGTCTCGCCTGGCCCGCCGGGCTCGCCGTGGACGCGGGCGGCATCGTCTTCTCCGAGGCATGGAAGCACCGGCTGGTGCGCATCGACCTTGCGAAAGGCGGCGGCACGCGCGTGCTCCACGCCGACCTGCCGGGCTATCCGGGACGGCTCTCGGCAGCCGTCGGCGGCTGGTGGCTCGCCGTGTTCGCGCCGCGCAGCCAGCTGGTGGAGTTCGTACTGCGGGAGCCGGCCTACAGGCACAGGATGATCGCCGAGGTGCCGCGCCCCTACTGGGTGGCGCCGAAGCTGAAGTCCGGGCGCAGCTACTACGAGCCGCTGCAGGGCGGCGGGGTGAAGCATCTGGGCCTTTTGAAGCCGTGGGCCCCGACCATGTCGTTCGGCCTGTGCGTCAGGCTCGATCGGGACTTCCAGCCGCGCGCCAGCCTGCAGAGCCGCGCCGACGGCAGCACGCACGGCGTGACCAGCGTGGTCGAGCACGATGGGCGGATCGTTGTCGCCGCCCGCGGCGACGGCGTCGTCGTGACGCTCCCGCGCGAGGCGGTCGGCATGCACGAGGGAGACGTCGCATGAACCCGATCGTCGAGGTGCGCAGCGCCACCAAGGAGTATCGCAGCGTACCGGCGGTAAAGGACGTCACCTTCACGCTCGAGCGCGGCGAGGTGCATGCGCTGCTGGGCGAGAACGGCGCGGGCAAGTCCACCCTGACCAAGATGATCGCCGGGGTGGTCGAGCCGACGTCCGGCGAGATCTGGATCGACGGCGCGCGGGCCGAGGTCGGTTCGCCTTCCGAGGCGCTGAAGCGCGGCATCGCGATGGTCTACCAGGAGACCAGCCTGGTGCCGTCGCTGACGGTGGCGCAGAACATCTACCTGACCGACGACAAGCGGTTCCACCGGCTGCGCGGCATCTACATCGCCGGCCAGCAGTTCCTCCAGTCGCTGAACTTCCAGGTCGATCCGACTGCCATGGTCTCGGCGCTGGGCGCCGGCCAGAAGCAGATGGTCGAGATCGCCCGCGCCGTGCACCACAACGCGCAGGTGATCATCTTCGACGAACCGACGGCGACGCTGACGCCGGAGGAGAAGCACCAGTTCTTCTCGCTCGTGGCGCGGCTGAAGCAGCGCGGCGTGTCGATCATCTTCATCAGCCACGCGCTGGAGGAGGCGCTCGCCATCGCCGACCGCATCACGGTGATGCGCGACGGCGAGCACGTCGTCACCGACGCCGCATCGGCCTTCGACCGCGAGAAGATCGTGCGCGCCATGGTGGGCCGCACGCTGTCCAGCGAACTCTACGGCTCGCACAAGGACAGGAAGCCGCGGCCCGCGCGGGAGAAGGTGCTGAGCGTACAGAACCTGTCGATGGGCAGCGTGGTGCGCAACACCTCGTTCTCGATCTTCGCCGGACAGATCGCCGGCGTCTTCGGCCTGATCGGCTCGGGCCGCACCGAGGCCGCCAAGGTCGTCGCCGGCGTGCTCAAGCGCGACCTCTTCCACGGCGGGCAGGTGCGGCTCGGCGGTCGGGCGGTGCGCTACCGGGTGCCGCGCCCGGCGGTGCGCGACGGCATCATCTACGTCACCGAGGACCGAAAGGTCGAAGGCTTCTTCGAGACGATGTCGATCGCGGAAAACATCCATCTGGGCGCCATGGCGGGCGGGCAGACGAAGTCCGCGACCGTATCGATGAACGAGATGCAGACGATCGCGAAGGAATGGATCGCCGCGCTCAACGTCAAGGCGATCAACGCCGATGCGCGCGTCATCGAACTGTCGGGCGGCAACCAACAGAAGGTGGTCGTGGCCAAGGCTCTGGTGCAGAAGCCGAAACTCGTCATTTTCGACGAACCGACGCGCGGCGTCGACGTCGGCGCCATCGCCGAGATCCACCAGTTCATCAACCGCCTCGCCGACGACGGCATCGCGGTCATGGTGATCTCCTCCTACCTGCCGGAAATCCTCCAGCTCTCCGACCGCATCCTGGTCTGCCGCCAGGGGCGCATCGTCGAGGAGTTCGACAGCCGCACGGCCGACGAGGAGACGATCATGTACGCGGCGGTGCATTGATGACCCGTCGGTTGAAGACCACGCGCCCGGTCCTGGAGGTGCGGACCATCGAGGACGTGGCCGCCATCGAGAGCCGGCCCTATGACGAACTGGTCACCGCGCACAACCTGTACGACCTGTTCCTCGCCACGGCGCAGCACGTCGGCGGACAGAAGGCGCTGACCGTGCTGCGTTCGCCCGATCCGGCGGACGTCGGCGCGGCGCTCACCCATGCCGAACTGCTGGGCGAGGTGACCCGCGCGGCGAACCTCTTTCGCGGAATGGGTCTCGCACCGGGGCGCGGCGTCGCCGCCTTCCTCGCCCCCACCCTGCCCGAACTGCCGGCGCTGCTGCTGGGCGCGCAGGTGGCCGGCGTGGCGAGTTCGCTGAACTACCTGCTCAGCCGAGAGGCGATCATCGACCTCCTGAACGCCGAGAAGGCGACGCTGCTGGTCGTGTCGGCGCAGCAACGCGACGCGACCTGCTGGGACAAGGCGCAGGGGATGCTCGACGCCGTGCCGACGCTGACGCAGGTCATCGTCATCGGTGGCGGCGCCAATCTGCCGGCCGGGCATGTGGCCCTGGACGCGGCGCTGGCCGGTCACCGGGCGGACCGGCTCGATTTCGAGCCGACGGATGATCGCGACACGGTCTGCGCGCTGTTCCACACCGGCGGCACGACGGGTCGGCCGAAGCTGGTGCAGCTCACCCATGGCAACCAGATCCACGCCGCCTTCGGCTTCGCGCAGGTGTACGGCTACGACGAGAACGACGTCGTCATCAACGGCTTCCCCTTCTTCCATGTCGGCGGACCCTTGATTTGTCGCGGAATCGTGCGACTGCTCCTCGATGTCCTCCTGCTGATCCAGCAGGTCACCGATGATGTCCTCCAGTTCCGTGGAGAGAGGAATGACTGGAATCTCGGGCAATTCGGCTTCATCGAAATTTTCGGTGAGCCGCCGGACATTGTCGGGCTCCGACTGCAGCC
>CATMOC010000466.1 GCA_950071955.1 uncultured Mesorhizobium sp.
CCATGAACGATCTGACCCGCCCGACGCTCTACGACGCTTTCCACGAGATCAAGCCGGTCAGGATCGGTGCCGAACGCGGGCCGCGCATGACCGCCGACATCGTGGGTCCGGTCTGCGAGACGGGCGACTATCTCGGTCACGACCGAGAACTGCCGCTGCTTTCGTCCGGCGACCTGCTCTACGTCGGCACCGCGGGCGCCTATGGCGCCGTCCAGTCCGGCACCTACAACACCCGTCTGCTGGTGCCCGAAGTGCTCGTCAGCGGCGACCGTTTCCATGTGGTACGGCCGCGTCCGACTTATGAAGACCTGATCGGAATGGATTCCGTTCCCGACTGGCTCGGCTAGGTTCCGCATCCCGCGCGGGCCGCCGATCACGTTTTGTTTGTCCGCCTCGTCTTCGCCCGGTTTTCCGCTATTCTCCCGAGTCGCGACCAACGAAACGTCCGCCCACGAGGAATCGGAACTGACATGGCGAAATCCGGAGCCGTCGGCCGCCAAGGGATTGCACGACTGGCGCAGACACGGTTTGCGACGCGCTTCGCCATCGCCTTCGAACGCCTCTGGCCGCTCCTGCTGCCGCTTCTCCTGACCGGCGCCCTGTTCGTCTCCGTCTCCTGGCTTGGACTGTTCCGGGTCGTTCCCGAAGCCGTCCGCATCGGATTGCTGGCACTCTTTGCCGTCGCCGCTTTGGCGGCGCTCTATCCGCTGCGCTTTTTCCGAATGCCTGCCGCCCGTGCCATCGACCGCCGCATCGAGCGGGCAAACAGGCTGGAGCATGCGCCGGTCTCGGCGCAAACGGACCGCCTCGTCGGGCCGGCCGACGATTTCTCCGACGCGCTGTGGCGCGAGCATCAGCGCCGCATGGCCGAGAAACTGGACCGCCTGTCCGGGGACATGCCGCGCCCGCGTATCCCCGAACGCGATCCCTGGGCATTGCGGGCGCTCGTCGGTCTGCTGCTCGTCGTCGCCTTCGCCTTTTCCGGCGGACCGCTGGGCGGGCGGCTGGGCGATGCCTTCCGCGCCCATGGTTCGGCCGAAGTACTGCCAGTACGCATCGATGCCTGGGTCACGCCGCCGGCCTACACGGGCAAGCCGCCGGTCTTCATGACCGCGGAAGCCAACCGCGACCAGCCGCTGTTCGTCGTGCCGCAGGACAGCGAGATCGCCCTGCGGGTGACCGGGGGCAGCGGTGCGGAAGTGCTTGCCTTCGGCGATGCCACCGGCGGCGAAGCCCTGGTCGAACCCACCGACGGTGCGGTGGCGGGCGCGACGGCTGAACCGCGCCGAAACACAGCAACCCGGCAGTTCGCCTTCAAGCTGACGCAGGATGGCTCGCTCACGCTGAAGGAGGGCGAGGAAGCCATCCGATCGTGGAGTTTCTCCGTCATCCCCGACACCCCCCCGGTCATCGCCTTCGCCGCGGAGCCGAAGCGGGCGCTGAACGGTACGCTCGAACTCGCCTACACCATCGAGGACGACTACGGCGCGGCTTCGGCGCGCGCGATTATCGATCCCCGCGACGATGTCGCCGCCGAGGCGCATCCTCTCTACGAAGCGCCGGAAATGCCGCTCTCGCTTCCGCGCCGCGGCGGCCGGGACACGGCGGCCAAGACGTCGCGCGATCTCACCGAACACCCGTGGGCGGGCGTCGACGTGACGCTGACCCTCTCGGCGACGGACGACGCCGGACAGGAATCGTTCAGCGAAGGCAGGCGGTTGAAGCTGCCGGAACGGCCGTTTTCCAATCCCCTCGCACGCGCGCTGATCGAGCAGCGCCGGATCCTGGCGCTCGACGCCAATCGCAGGCCGCGGGTGCTCGATCTCATGGACGCGATCACGCTGCGCCCCGAGGACACGTTCGACAACATGTCCCACTACCTCGCCATCCGCAGCGCTCGCAGCCGCCTCGCCGGCGCCTACAATGACGACCAGCTGCGTGAAGTGGTGGACTATCTTTGGGAAATCGCGCTCGGCATCGAGGATGGCGACCTTTCGGCCGCCGAAAAGCGCCTCCGAGCCGCCCAGGAGGCGCTCAAGAACGCGCTGGAGAACGGCGCATCGGACGAGGAGATTGAGCAGCTCATGGCCGAGTTGCGCGAGGCGATGCAGGAGTTCCTGCGGGAATTCGCCGAGCGGGCGGCGCGCGATCCCAACATGTCCGCGCAGCAGATGCCGCAGAACGGGCAGGAGCTCCGGCAGAGCGATCTCGAGCGGATGATGGACCAGATCGAGGAGCTGGCGAAATCCGGCGCCCGCGACCAGGCGCAGGAGCTGCTCTCGCAGCTTCAGAACATGATGAACAATCTTCAGGCGGGCCGCCAGCAGCAACAGCAGCAAGGCGGCCAGCAGGGCGAGATGCGCCAGCAGATGGACAAGCTGGGCGACATCATGCGCCGCCAGCAGGAGATGATGAACGAGACCCACCGGCTCGAGCAGATGCAGCGCGGCCAGCGCCAGCGCGGCCAGAACCGCAGCGAGCAGCGGGGACCGCAGGGCGAGGATCCCGGACAGCAGGATGGCCAGCAGCCCGGCGAGGGCCCCGGGCAAGGGCAGGGAATGTCGCCGGAAGAGCTGGCGGAAGCCTTGCGCCAGCTGCAGGAAGGCCAGGGACAGTTGCAGGGCGAGCTCGGCCAGCTGATGGAAGACCTGCAGGGCATGGGCATCCAGCCGGGCGAGGGCTTCGGTGAAGCCGGCGACGCGATGGGAGAGGCCGGCGCCGCGCTCGGTGAAGGACAGGGAGAACGCGCCGTCGGCGAACAGGGCCGCGCGCTCGAAGCGCTCCGGCGCGGCGCTCAGGATATGATGCAGCAGATGCAGCAGGCCATGCAGGGTGAGCAGGGCGGATCGGGCGAAGGCGGGCGCCAGCAGAGTTCGGACCGCGATCCGCTGGGCCGCCCGCGGGCGACGACCGGTCCCGACTTCGGAGAGACGGTCAAGGTTCCCGACGAGATCGACGTGCAGCGGGCGAGGAGGATCCTGGAAGCGATCCGGGAGCGGTTAGGAAACGCGCTCAGCCCGGAACTCGAAAAGGACTATCTCGAACGGCTGCTGGAGATGCGCTGACCTGCGGTCCGCTCGTCACCGCCTGACGAAGGTGAGGTAGGCAGGCGCGCGGCCTTCCCGCTTTGCCTTGGCTTCGTAGCGGGTTCCGGGCCAGCCCTCGTAGGGCTGGCGCCAGTCGTCGGCCGAAGCGGCGACCCATTCGAATTCGGGAAGCCGCCGGACATGCATGAGCGTCCAGTTGACGTAGTGCGCGATGTCGGATGCGAAACGGAAGCGCGCGCCGGGCCGCATGACGCGGGCGAAACGGTCGAGGTTCTCGTCGTTTACGAAGCGCCGCTTCCAGTGGCGTTTCTTCGGCCATGGGTCCGGGTAAAGGAGATCGATGCCCGACAGGCCGGACGGCGGCAGCCATTCCAGGAGCCGGGTGGCATCGTCGTCGTAGAGACGGACGTTCTTCCTCCCCGCCTCGCTTGCGGAGAGGACGAACTTCGCCATGCCTCCGATGAACGGCTCGACGCCGATGAAACCGGTTTCCGGAAACCGTCCGCTCTCGTGAAGGAGATGCTCGCCGCCGCCGAAGCCGATTTCGAGACGCACCGCATCGACGGACAGGTCGAAGAGATCGGCCAGCCTGGCAGGTGCGGGGCAGTCCAGGTCGAGCGAGAGGGTGGGCAGCACCTCCTCCATGGCAGACGCCTGGCGCGGCCGCAGAGGCTTGCCGTGCCTGCGGCCGAAGAACGCCCCCGCGGCGCGCGATCCCTCGTTGTCGGCCATTTTCCCGTCCGCTCGACGCGGCCGTCCTTGTCAGCCGGCGACGGCGTCCTTGATGGCCTTGACGAGGTCGGTCTTTTCCCAGGAGAAGGC